>NZ_JQLU01000005.1:2430089-2733850 GCF_000744375.1 Carnobacterium gallinarum DSM 4847
GACGCACTTTGGGACTTTATGCAACCTATGTTTAAAGGGTTGATAAAATAGAGGGAAGATAAAAGAAGGAACACTCTCTGCAAGGAGGGTGTTTTTTTAGGTTGAGGTTATATTTTTAAAATAAAAGATCTAAGTAATTTTGATTGCTCATAAGCAATAAGTCCATTCTATTTGAAGTTTCGTTATTTTTTTATTATAAGAATGTTATATATATCTATCAAAAAAATTGTATATGTAGTAATATAAAGATGCGCGTTTTTTATTAAAATTTATATTAATGATATAAAAATAACTATCTAGAGCTTTTTTTGATCTACCATAAATAATTGAGTTTATGAAAGTAGAAATAAAATTTATTTACAACAACAATTAAGTAAACATATTATATTTGAAAGTAAAGGGATGATATTTTGAATATACTTCAATTTTTATATGAACGTAAACAAGATGGTAAATTATTTGTATTTGAGTATACCAATAATAATGGATACACAAAAAATCATGAAGTAATAAAAGTGGATTCTATTTCAGACAATGGTAAAATAGTTCGCTTATTAGTTGGAAATAAAAATTTTAACTACTCCATAAAAAAAATGAGAAAATGCAGAATTTTAGAAAATTATTCAGAATTTGAAGTAAGTGAGTTATCATCTGTGAAGAAAGAAAATAAAAATAAAGAATCGGTTCCTTTCCAAGAATTGAAAAATAAAAATTATATATACTTGCAAAATCTTACTGATATGATGATTGAAAGAAATATTTCAAATCATGGTTTGGAGGAAAGTTTAGGACTGAATTATAGTTTAAATCACATAAGAAATGAAATACTTGCGGAAGGAAAATTAGTTTATCAGAAAAAAATTTTGAAAAAGTTTTTAGAGGGAAGTACTGCAGAAAGAAAGCTTAGTCTAGAGCCAGAGCTTATTCTTCCATTCTCTTCAAATTTATCACAAAAAGAGGCTATCAAAAATGGTTTAATGTATGATATTTCTGTCATTCAAGGTCCACCAGGTACAGGAAAAACACAAACGATTTTAAACATTATTTGTAATGCAATAATAGAAGGTAAAAAAGTATTAGTTGTTTCTAATAATAATAGTGCTATTGACAATGTATATGAAAAACTTAGTAATTTGGAGAATTTATTTGAATTTTCTGTCAGGTTAGGTAGCAACACACCTTATATTAAAACATTCATGGGTGAAATAAGCGGAAAAATTATGAAAGACAGTAAACAGACAGTACAAATAGATAAAAATATTGAAAAAATTGATTTAGCTAAACTTAGAATTCAGATAGATAAATATGAAGAAGAGTTGGCACACTTGATTACACAAGAAAATTTATTAAATGAATTGCGGACACAAAAAAGACATATAGAAAAGAAATTAACAACTTATGGAATCGAAAAGAATAATATTACTGTGAATCGTTTTTTCATATTTCCTAGTCAATTGAAGAATGAAATTAATTTTTTAAGAAAACAAAGGACTAAATCGGTTAATCTTTTAAGTAAAGCCTACTTTAGGTTAAGGTTTTCTGCTCCAAAAGTAGATATTGAGAATTATACCCTTTATCAATGGCGCCTAGAGAAGTTATATGCAATAAAAATGATTACTTACTTAGAGACTAAAACTGCTGAAATTCCTAAGATTCAAAGAGTGCTTAAAGATAAATACGAACAATATAAACTTAAATCAGTTAATCAAGTAAATAATTTTGTTAGTACTAGGTTTAAAAATAAACAGCAAAATATAGTGGAAATATTAAATTCTTTAAAAAATGAGGATGTTAAATTTTCTAAGATTAAGAAAGAAATTTTAGATACTTACCCAGTTATTCTAACAACATTAGATTCAGTTGCATCAAATGTAGGATATAGAAAATATGACGTAGTGATTGTTGATGAAGCCTCTCAAGCAAATCTTATTTCAATATTACCAACATTAAATACGGCTGAACAGATAATTGTTGTTGGTGATTCAAATCAACTTTCTCATATTGTTAGTAATGATATTCAAGAATATGATCGGAATTTGTCAGAAGTATATGGAATTGACAACAATTATAATTTTTCAAATATGAATTTTTTAGATTCAATAATGAATGTTTGCCGGCCACCAACAGTGCTTTTAAAAGAACATTACAGATGTGATTTCAATATTATTAATTATTGTAATAAAAAGTTTTATGATGGTATGTTAAGTATTTACTCAAAAAATACATCTGTAGATAGTTTAAAGATTATGCACTTAAATAAAGAAAAAAATTCTAGTAAAGGTATAAGAAAAAATGGTGAAAACAGTTACTTTAATAAAATTGAAGAAAAAGAGATTGTTACCTATTTAAAAAATAATGCTGAGAATGTCTCGGTAATAACACCTTATGGAAAACAGGAAGAAAATTTAATTGCTGCTTTACCAGAATTAGAACAGTATATTGGAACTATTTATAAGTTTCAAGGCAGGGAAAATAAGAAAGTATTACTTTCTACAGTTTTAACAAAGGAAAGTCAGCATCTTGAAAATAATGATCTTTTGGGAAATAAAACAATAAATGTTGCAGTTTCTCGTGCAGAGGAAGAGTTAATCTTGTTTACTCATGATTCTTTTTTTAAAGAAATGAACCATGGACTAAAAGATTTGATTGAATACATTGAAACATATGGTAGTGTTCTTGAATCTAATGTAAATTCTATTTTTGCTTATTTATATAAACAACTTCCATATTACAAGAATGAAAAAGGTTACGATAGTTTATGGGAAAAGCAATTATACAGCATTATGAAACAAGTGTTGCAAGACTATCCAGGATTTATCATTCAAATGAAATTATCACTAGCTGATATTGTGAGGGATCAGGAATTTTTAGACGCGAATATAGAATTAAAAAGGTTTGCCCTCAATAAGAATACTCATTTAGATTTTACTATTATTAGTGAACTTACAAATAAACCAATTTTAGTTATTGAGTTAGACGGAAAGCATCATGATGAACACGAACAGACGATACGCGATGAGAAAAAGGACAAAATTTTACATCATCATGGTATTCCTATTTGGCGTATTAAAAGTACGGATGCTTTAGAGAAAGAAGAGATTCGAGCGAAACTGTATGATTCTATTTACGATGCTAAGCTAGAAGAGGAGCTTAGTCATTTTCTTACAAACAACAATTGGAAAGTAAATTAAGTGAAAAGGAAGGTTAAAAAAAGTGAATAATGATGCGAGTGCAAGTTGGCATGGTTTTGAGTATCAAGGCAAAGTTACACTTTATCAGGTACTAAAACGAATCAATTGTTTATTAGAAGAAGGAAAACAGGAGGAAATTTCTCGATATAGCTTTTTAGTTGAAGGTGAAGAAGATTTTGATATTTTAGAAGATGGAGAAATAATTGAATTAAATCAAGTGAAGGCACAATATTCAAAGCAGAATATTTCTGGATATATGGATTCTGTCATGAAATTATACGCTAGAAGTTCAGCACAAAATAATGAAACTATTCAGTTGAAATTTCATAGTGTTGTTGAAATAGCAGATTGGGATAGAAAATTTGAAGAAAGATATCTAAATGAATTAGAAAAGTTAAAAAAGAAACATGAAGAGAACAAACTGACTTCAGGAGATACAGAAATTTATCAGTACTTACAAACTATTCCTTATGATAAGGTGAAAGAAAAAATTTGTTTGGAAATATATGATATTGAAAATCAAAGGAAGCAATACTGTCCTTCAGATGTCATTGAAAAATTGCTTGAGGAGGAGATAGTCAAGAATTTTGAATTGAATAATCAAGCGGAGAAAGCAGATGATGCTGAAAAATATAAAATTACTTTGTTTTTCTTTATAGGCGATCATATAAGAAAAAGAGCTTCTAATGATAATGAAAATAAAGTCATTGAATTTTTTGAAATTCAAGAGTGTATCACTAAGGATGATGTTTTAATACCTAAAGACAAATATTTATACGCACAAATTGTAAACAGATTGTGTAATGATTGTTTAGTAGATTATTGTAAATACAATTGTGATGTCAGAGAACAGTGCCAAAGTATTCATAAGTGCTATTTGAAACCGAGTTTGTTCAATACTTTAAAGGAATTAGATTTAAATGAAGCTGTAGATGTAATTAGGAAAATGTTCCCACATGTAGTGATAAAAGATTATTTTAAAGATAATTATAAAATTGATGAAAGTGGATTGAATTTTATATATGATGAATTTTCAAAGAGTAATTTTTATGATTTATTGAAATTTGATAAAAATAATAAGCAATATTCGATAGCGCATAATAACAAAAAAACTTATTTCCCAACAGGTATAGTGGGGGAAGCTAGTGATGTAGAAAAGTATAAAGATAAATTTAATGAAAACATAGATACTAGTGTCTTTGATGTTACTAAAATATATGAAGTGAATTACTTGATTACTAAGAATTTAGAAACGGGTATAAATAACCAAGAAGCTTTTTTTAGTGAACGATTAGATGTTGAATCTGATTTTATTAGCGAAGAATTAGAAGAGATTAGTGGGAAAGAAAAAAGAAATCAGTATATTATTAATTTAAGAAAAATTGACGATGTTAGGGAGGATTTAATAAGTGGATAATCAATTGAAAAAAATATATACACAATTATTTTCTGAATTAGGATATGTTAAGGATGAAAAAATTCATGACTATTTCTTTAATGAAGAGACCAATTCATTTTATACGTGCTCTATCATTGATGAAAATGAGAGTAATCAAGCTATTGAAAACTGGGCAGTGGAGCAAGAAAGATTGTTTCAATTAGTCATGGGAGCACAAGAAAATCCTCATCGTATAAAAAATAACACTACCCATTTAGTTTTTTATGTTACAGAAAATGAAAACCAAAATTTTATTTTTGAGTTAGAAGAAGATGAATATTATTTCAAGAAAAATGTTATTGTTCTTACTCAACAAGAAATTACTGATTTTGAAAAAAAATCTTTGGATAGTGGATATAACACTTATAAATTATTTTTAGAAAATACAATAGATAGTAATGATCTTTTTAAAAACTATAAGGAAAGCAAAGAGAAAAATTATTATTCTATGATTCTGAAATTTTATATCAAAATACCCTCTTTATATTTATTTAAATCTGTTACGTCTAATGAATTAAAAACACTAAATGAGTCAATTGAAGAAAATTTAACTGAAGAAGAGTTAATTGGATTTAACAATCAAATAATTGGAGATATTAATGAATATATTTCACAAAATTCTGAGCAAGATGCAGAACTTAAAAACTTTGATATTGAAACTGTTTTAGAAAAATGGATAGGAGAAGATAACTGTGAAAAATAAAATAAAATCGATTTCATTTGAAAATTTCAAGTTATTTTCAGAAGAAAAAAATATAAAAATGCCAACAGATTCATTATTTATTTTAGATGGCCCTAATGGTTATGGAAAAACGACTATTTTTGATGCTATTGAAATTTTAATTAAAGGTGAACGAAATCGCGAGGAAAGTTTAGATACGACCTATAAGGTTAGGAATAAAACATTACCATTTGTTAACGATCGAACAAAAAAAATTGTCATTAAAGGAATTTTTGAAATAAAGGGTGAAGAACATTGCTATCTAAGAGAATTTGAAAAGGAGAGCACCAAAGGAGTAAGTCAGAATATAAAAAAAGCAAGTGTATTATATAAAATCAGTGACGGTGAAAGAAAAGAAATTGATGATGAAATAATGTATCAAGAATTAGGCTTAAATTCAGATGGTTCTAATTTCAATTTATTACATTATGTTCAACAGGAAGAAAGCACGGCTTTTTTGAAACATAGTGAAAAAGGTAGAATGGATGAAATCGGAAAACTTTTTAATACTAGCGAATCAGATTATGAATTTAATAAAATTGATAAAGTAAGACGGCAATTAATTAAAGTAAAGAAACAAATAACAGAGCAACTAGACCAATCAGAGAAATTAAAAAATAGTTATACAGTAGAAAAAGAAGATAAAAAGATGGAGCCGGAAGCTTATCTTCAATTGTTCAATCGGTTGAAAATTCCTTGGGATAATGAAGAATACTTTTTTGAAGAGTATAAACATGTACAAGAGGTTACGACACAATTAGAAGAATTAAAAGAATTAGTTATCTATAAAAATGAATTTGGAATTTATCAAAAAAATAAAAAAATCATGAACTTAGCAAATCAAGATTCACTTTTAAAATTAGTGCTTATTTCCCCTGATACTTTAAAGAAAGAAGAGCAAATCAAGATACTTGCAAAAAATGTAATAGATAATCAAAAGTGGCTTCAACAAACAGATGACCAAAAAATAAATTGGCTTTTAGAGGATAGATACGTTTATGCATTTGACTATCTAGAATCTTCACAAGAAATGTTTAAAGAATTACATGCAGCCATTCTGAAAGACAATAAAAATATTAATGACAGTGAAAAGTTATTAATGAATATACAGCAAGCTAGAGAGAAACTACACGAAAAACATCAACAATTTATTGAAGAAGCAAATGGAAATGATATTCTATGTCCTTATTGTGGAGAAGCCTATTCAATCGAGTCTTTAGAAAACGCTTATCAGTTAGCAAAAGAGTTCTGTAAAGGAAACAATGAGTTAGCAGATAATGTGCTCGAAATGGAGAAGCAACGTGATGAACAAATTATAGAATTAACAACAGCTATGGAAAATTTTAATAAAATAAATCAGGGGAATCTAATACTTTTTGAATGGATTATTGCAGGAGAAGGAGTAAAAGATAAGTTAGAAAAAAGTAAGATATATTTAGAAAAAGAAAAAATAATATATTCTGATTATTTAGTAGATGGACATACCATTGTAACAGATGGGCAAAAAAACTTAGCTCTTTTAAAGAATAAAATTCAAGAATTAAAAGTCAATTTGAGTACTGAAATGGAAGAAAAGATGGAAAAAAGAAAACAATTATTTTTAGATTTCTTAAAGCAAGATGAAGAGCAGCTAAATGAATTGACAGTTGAAAGTATTGAATCAAAACGAATATATATTGAGAATAGTTATTACGATTATGAGAAATCAAAAAGGGATAAAGAGATTGAGAAATATAAAAAATTAGATGCTAAAAATCAAGATTTAGGTAAGCTAAAAGAAAAAATTGATGAGATTCATAGTATTTATACTAAACAGAAAAAGAATTATTTAGAAAACTTGCTTTCTAATCTTGAAATTACTTTGTATATCTACACAGGGAAGATTATTCAAAATTATCCAGGAGGATTAGGTATATTCATGAAAATAGAATCAGAGGGATCTTACCTTAAATTTCTATCGGATTATCAAGATGATGTTGATATTTTTGCTAAACTAAGTACAGGACAATTAAGTGCTTTTGTAATCTCACTAGTATTAGCAATGAATCGGAAATTTTCAACGGAAGAATTGCCGTTGCTATTAATTGATGATCCAGTCCAGTCGATGGACGAGCTAAACGTGAGTGCCTTTGTTGATTTACTAAGAAATGAATTTAGCGATCACCAAATAATTGTTTCTACTCATGAAGAACGTATTTCAAACTTTTTCAAGTATAAATATAAAATGTCTAATTTAGATGCTAGAAGTTTAAATGTAAGAAAAGAATTAAATTTTAAATAATTAACTTTTTAAGTAAGTGGGAAACGCTCTTCCTTATAATAAAATTGATCGTAAGTAAAGGGAGAGATTCTCAAAAAAGGAAAAACATGTAGAAATTCAGTGATCCTGAATGTTTACATGTTTTTCCTTATATATAAGAACGTTTTATATCAGTAATTAAGTATCTCCTCTGAAAATAGCAAATTAAAAAATTTAAATTCAATATAAAAAGCTATAGATATTTCCCAAAAAATTTGGAAAAAACTAGTACTATATTTTGTGATAGGTTATACTTATTATTATATAAAAAAATTATTTTATATAATGATACAAACTTAGATTTCTTCTTAGTAACTTATTTTGTATAAAATAGTTAATTTTATTTAGTAAAGAAGATTTTAAATAATAATATAGTCAACAAAAAATAGGTTATAACTCATCAAATAATTTAGTAATGAGCTATAACCTAATAAATTTATTTTTGAAAAATCTAGAAAATAAGAAATATTTTAATAGTTAAGGAATATTTACATTCATAGTCCAAGATAATCCAGGAATATTCGTCATTAAATTGACTGAATTGAGTCCATCATTAATTGCATTGAAGACAACGTAAGCTACCATTGCGTCTAAAGCAGCAACAGCAGCAACTCCCAAAGGTCCAGTAGCTGCTAATTCTGAAAGATAAGCAGTTAAATAACCAGCTGCAAATGCAGCTGCACCGGTAGCCCCTAATCCTTTAATATAGGGTCCAAATTTCAAATGAAAACCTACTTGACCACGTACAGTGATATCAGAACTAGTACTTTCCTCAATCATTGATTTAAGATAATTGATTTGTAGAGTATTAAAACCTAGTTTTCCTTTTAGATCGGGATTATTATAATCTAACGTAATTCTTCCATTAGAGTCTGTATAATAGTAATCAGCTAAGGCTCTCAGGCTGCCTTCCATTCCTTTAAATAAGCTTGCATCCTCGCTAACACTTTCTTCAGTAGGATTAGTTTCTGCTGCAAATGCAGTAGTAGAGATTGCTACAACGGATAAAGAACTAAATAGCATACTTGCACAAACCAATTTTATTAAATTATTTTTAATCATTTGAACATCACCGCTTCCAGTTTATTTATTACTAATTTTAAATAAATCAAAATGCTTTAATCAACAACAACTATTACTATCCCTTTAAAAAAAATCATCAAATTTTAAGGCCTCCTTTAGAAGAATGTTTTTATTACATTTAGAATTGTATCGTATAATTAATTAAAATTAATATTTTATTTCATATATGAAAAGAGTGGAAAATATGAAAAGAATGCCCGGTGAAGTTTTTAAAGAATTCCGAATATCAAAACATGAAACCTTAAATTCGGTAGCAAAAGATATAGTTTCCGTTTCTCAGCTTTCAAAATTTGAAAGAGGGAAAAATGAAATTACTCTTCTAAAGTTTTATAAGTTACTTGAAAGGATCAATGTTTCTATTGAGGAATTCACATTATCTTTAAATTTATATGAAACAGATTCGTTTATAGACATATTAAAAGAGGTAAGGCATTACTATCAAGAGAACAACGTCAATAAATTAATATTCTTGTTTAAAAATGAATCATTTCTATATAAAGAAGAAGGTCAAGTTAGTCATAAGTTGAATTCTATATGTATCAAACAATTTATCTATGACTTAGAGGAAGGTAGTAACTTTTATATAACAAATAATGACAGGATTTTCTTTAAAAATTATTTGAATTCGGTTGATATGTGGACACATTATGAGTTGTTATTATTTGCTAATAGCTTTAAGATATTAGATTTAAAAAGTAGTGTAAAATTGTCAAAATATATGATTCAAAATATTGATATTTTTAAAAGTATTTTTCAGTATAAAAAAATATTAATTGAGATATTGCTTAATATTTTTTTATTATGCATTGAAAATAGAGATAGAAAATTAGCACTTTATTATAAAAAAATAATTAGTAATTTTTTGCTAATCGAAGAAACCTTACTTTATGAAAAGACAATTTTTCTATTTATGTCAGGATTATACATTCATACGATTTTAGATAGGAAAAGTGGAGTGACAGATATGGAAACGGCTATCAGCATCCTTTATAAACTAGGAAGCATTGATTTAGCAATGAATTATGAAGGATATTTAAAAAAAATAATAGATGAATAGAATTTTCACTTATGAAAATCTTATTCATCTATTAATCAAAAATAAAAAACATCTTCAAATTTTTTATCTAAGGCTAAAACTAAAAGTAAGGCTAATTTTGCAGAAGGAGTAAATTCACCGGTTTCAATATTACTAATGGTCTGCCTTGATACACCAACTAACTCGGCTAACTGGGATTGATTCAATTTCTTTTCGGCTCTGCATATTTTTAAATGATTTTTTAAAGTTAGTTTGTTCATAAGTTATGTCACAAATAACGAGAAAATAAGACGACACCAATTGTAATAAAGATGCTCATTACATAGATATGGACTTTTTCCGAAGATTTTTTATATGATTTATACTGATAAACACCAATTGATGAAACCAAAATTCCTAAAATATCAAATGGATTTTCCTTTTTTAAAAAACGAATAATTAATAAAATAACTAGAACAACATAGAAGTATACTCCAACTGACGCTATAGAAAAATAAAAACTGTACTTTTTGCCTTCATCAATCTTTTCATTTTTAGCCTGAGCTAAAATTTGATCTTTTCTCATAGGACACGTTCCTTCGTCTAAGTGATTTTTTTGCTTTAAAGATTAACTAAAGTATACTCAATTTTACTTTTTTGTCAAGCTGGCTTGTCATTTTTAGAGAGTATTTTCAAGATAGGGTTCATAGTATTTTTATAAATTTAAGCTTCCATCACCCCTCTACACACCTCATCCCACTCTCAAACCCTTTCTTAAAGGTTTTATAATACACCATCTCGGCAAAGTACAAGTCCAAAAAGTCCATATCTTATTGTGCCAGCTCCATCACCAATAATGAGGAGAAATTTCTGGTAAAAAAGGTTACAACAAAAGAGTAACTGCTTCGGTCTAATAAAATTTCGCTAGCAACTTGATTGGAAATCTGCCTAATAGGTCTGTCTACAAAGATAATTTTTATATGGAAACCATCTCTTGATTATAACGAAGATTTTAGAGGAACCGTGAATCTATTGAAACCCTTTATTTTCTGCCATAAATTTATTGAATAGGTAGTCAGCTAACTGAATTTTTGTTATGATGAGTCTGGAAAGACAGTTGATGTCTAGATAGAAATAACCAGAGAAACAAGAGGAGTAAAAAAGAATATGAGAACTATTAAACTAACAATTGAATACGATGGCAGACGCTATCTTGGTTGGCAACGACTTAGCGATTCAGATAATACCATTCAAGGAAAAATCGAAGGCGTTTTGACACAGATTACTAATGAAAAAATTGAAATTATCGGTTCAGGACGAACAGATGCCGGCGCACATGCTCGCGGGCAAGTAGCTAGTTTTAAATTAAATTCAGAGATGGATTCGGTAAAAATGCTTGATTTGTTGAATCGTTATCTTCCTCGTGATATTGTTGTCAAAAAAGTAGTAGAAGTTCCAGAACGATTCCATGCACGATACAATGCTACTGGGAAAAAATATAGTTATCATGTTTGGAATGATCCGATTCCTTCAGCTCTTAATCGTCATTATAGTTTTCATTATCCGAAAGAATTAAATCTTGATATTATGAATCAAGCCTGTAGTCGATTAGTAGGAATCCATGATTTTGCTGGTTTTTCTTCAATTAAAAAATCAAAAAAATCAACAGTGCGCAAGATTGAGGAGCTTTCTGTTGAAAGAGAAGGCAATCTGCTTCATTTTACTTTTGTTGGGGAGGGATTCTTATATAATATGGTGCGAATTATCATGGGAACTCTCTTGGAGATTGGTACAGGAACGATGAAATTAGATGTGATTGAAGAGATTTTTGAGAGCAAAATCCGACAAAATGCAGGAGAGACGGTTCCGTCTCATGGACTTTTTCTAGATGAAGTTTATTATAAATAAATTTGATGTAAAAAATGATTCAGTGAGACTAGTTTTATTAGTTTGGAAAAAGTTGATTTTAGAATAAATCTGAATGGGATAGTTCTCTATCAAAAGAGACTATAGCCTTCAAACAGATGTCTTAGATTATTCAAAAAGAGCATGAGGCAAAACTATTTTTATAGAGCACTTTGTCAATAAGGTCTGATGAGTTAAAGTGAAGAATGACTATGAATGAAACGATTTCGTTTCATTCATAGTTTTTTGTTCTTTTATTTCAATAAGATGATTCATCAGCCGTTAAATGATAGAGCCTGTTATAGTTTATCTCATGCTCTAAATTTTCTCTCAGACTTTTTTATTTTCCCCATTCTTCTCGCAATACCCCATATTTTATGGAATCAAAATAGTGTCCTTGGGTATAGCGAACTTTACGAATTCTTGCTTCCAGAGTCATGCCAACTTTTTCACCTAAATGCATCATTCCTTGATTACCAGACCAAGTAGTAAAGCCGACTCTTTGAATAGTTGGATGTAAGGTAAAGAGATATGAAATCCATAGTCGTAGCGCTTTTTCTCCAATTCCTTTAGTCCAAAACCGCTCCTCATAAATGACGATTCCACATTCTAACTACTGTTTTAATTGACCATCTTCCCAATAAGAAGTAACAGTGCCAACAATTTGGTCATGATAAAGAATCACTCCCCGATTTACATTACCTACCGCTCGCTCTCCAAAACTAGTAGAAAATTCTATCCAGTTTAAAATTGGGTCTTTAAAATAAGGACCATCCCATTTTTTCCATTCTAAATCAGCACGAGGTCCATAACTTATTTCCCATAATTCTCTTAAATCGCTTTGTTGAATGAGTCGAATGTGAACGTCTTGTTTCATTTAAATTCCCCCTCCATTTTATTCATTAAATGAATTTCCTAATGGACTTCTAGGATCCCCCATTTTTAGATTTTCTTTTATGGATATCGCCTTTTTTTAGTTGGTTAAAGGACAATCCTTAAAAAGCTGATCCAGTTCAGCTTGCTTAGAGAATTCGCCATTAGAGCCATTCCTTAGAGCATTAAACCATTGTTCGACTTCTTGAGGATATAGATTTCCAGCAATAGAAGACAAGCGAGTAAATCCTAAATGAATTTTTTCTTTAAGTTCAATCTCTCCGCCTGCATAGACAGAAAATTTTCGACTAATGAATGAAAGCACATCAGGAATTCGATTTCGTTCTCCAGCTTCTTTAATCCCGATAATTGCTGGATTTTTTGCTAATTCAATCAAAGAATCTGTTGCTAAATTAAATCCTATGCGTTTGGGATTATTATAGAGAATAATTGGCTTCCCAAGGATGTTAGACAAAGTATTTACATAGCTCATAGCTTCTTTTTGACTTGGTAAAATGTAGGGAGGAAAGCCCAATAAAATTCCAGAAATTTTAGTTGATGAATGAATAGATTCTGCTAAAAGAATAGCTTCTTTTTGTCGAATACTTGCTACACCGAAGATAATTTCAAAATCTGGATGAAGTCTTGTTTCAGTTTCCAATGCAGTTAAAAGGGCAATCTTTTCGTCTACTGTTAAACTATGCTGTTCTCCTGTTGAACCACAAACTAAAACAGAATGAATACCATGATTTTGTAAATAAATAATGTGTTCAAGGGTATCGGTTATATTTAGTATTTCATCGTTGTAAAATGCTGTTGGAACAGCAATATGATAGTCATTTTTTAGATCATACATCAAAAATACTCCTTCTCATCAAAAATTAATCGTTAATCGTATTATATCCCGAAAAAATTCCAAAGAAAAGGACCGAATTAAGGTTAGTTTGTTTGATTTTTCATAATAATAAAAAAGTTTGCTAATTTTTTTATAAAACTTAGATTGAGTAGTGATATGACAGAGGCAATAGAAATTTTAGTTAAAGTTGTAATGTTTCGCTGACTTAGTTTAGAAATTTAAAATAATGGATTTATAGCATATAAATAAAGGCTTTTCTGCTCTTTATAAACGAGTAATCCTACTTTTCAGCTAGATTGACTTATTCTAAAAGTATTGAGATAATAAAAAACAAGTGATTTAGGATTGTGGAGATGAGGAGTGAAAGTGAGAAAAAAAGCTTTAGTTACTGGTGCAACTTCGGGGATAGGTAAGGCCTTGGCATATCAATTGGCTGAAGAGGGATATGAATTGATTTTGTTATCAAAAACACAGGAATCTTTATTCAAATTAAAACATGAACTAACTCAAAAATATACGATAGCTTGTTCAATTATTTGTTTAGATTTATCGAATCAATCAGAGCTGAAAAAATGGTTGGAACAGGAAATTGAACTAGATGTTCTTGTTAATTGTGCAGGTATTGGGAAAATAGGTGATTTTCAAACATTGAATTTGTCAGAAGAAGAAAAAATTATTCAAGTGAATGGAATAGCACCTTTTTTAATCACTAAAAAGTTTGCTCAACAATTTGTTCAGCAGGATAAAGGGTTAATTATTAATATCTGTTCTACAGCTTCTTTTTATCCTCATCCGTTTCTAACTGTATATGGTGCGACAAAGTCTTTTTTATTTAGCTATACATTAGGCTTAATGGAGGAGGTTAGACGGTATAGCAGCAATGTGAGAATACTTGCAATCTGTCCTGGTCCAACGAAAACACCTTTTTTTCAAAAAGAAACAAGAGCTAAAATGGCTCCTGATTTTTTATCACAACATTTTGAAATGACTCCTGAAACTGTAGCAAAGAAGATTATTCAACAATTTTATCTAAAAAAAAGCTATACAATTATTGGTTTTCAAAATAAATTAACCACTAGGCTGATTCAAGTCTTACCGGCTTTTTTGAAGGTAAGAATCGTAGGAAGATATATAAAGAAAGGGCTGTGAGCTAGAATGAGTGTATTTATTTTTTTCCTAATTCTTTTTTGGATCTTGTTTTTTGCCAGACTTTTGTTAGCCCGACGATTTTATAAAAAAGTAAAAATGAAGCAAGCGGAGCCAATTGATGAAGCAAACTATACAATTGTTCAACCAATTTTGTCTGGAGATATCCGTTTAGAAAAAGATTTAACGAGTAATCTGAAGAATACTCGGGAAATGCACTTTATTTGGTTGGTCGATAAAAGTGATTTGATTGCTCAGGAAACGACAGCGAGAATTTTAGTCAATGCTGCCTATCAAAAACGAGTTGAGATTCTGCTGGTAGAGGATGTCTCAGAACAAGTAAATCCTAAGGTTTATAAGCTAGCTCAAGCAGTTTCTATGGTAAATACGAAGTACTTGATTGTTTTAGATGATGATACAGTGATTGATTTTACTCAATTTAATGAAATGAGTAGGTATGAAAAAAGAAAAGAAGAATGGATTGTTACTGGAATTCCGTATAATCATGGACAGTATAACTTCTGGTCTAAATTAGTAGCGGCTTTTGTTAATAGCAATTCGTTACTGACCTATTTTACCTTAGCTGAAATCAAGCAGAATCACTCCATTAATGGCATGTTTTATATTGTTCCAACTGCAATTGTGCGGAAATATTCTATTTTTGAAGAAATTCAGTATCAATTATGTGATGATTTGGCAATTGCGACATATCTAAGTCAGAAAAACGTGACGATTATCCAAAGTAGTATTTTTTGTAATGTTCGTACAACCCTTACGAGTGGTACTCAGTATCTTCGTTTGATGAAGCGCTGGCTGTTATTCGCAACAATTTATCTGAAAAAAAATGCCTCTATTCAGTTGTATCTTCTCTTGGTTATTCCAACTTTATTTCCTTTTCTATTACTAGCGTGCAGCTTCTTTTTAGGATTTCCTTATTTTTTACTTACAGTAAGTATCTTCTTTTTAAAAGCTATTATTTTAACCTTTTTCCGAAGACGAGTTACTAGAAAATCTGAGGGATTGTCTGAAATAATCTATGAAGTTTTGAATGAGTGCTGTTTGCCACTTCTGTATATCTATAATCTCGTTACTCCGCCAGTCATTCTGTGGCGCAATAAAAAGATTCGTGTGACAGGTGATCGGATTCATTATGAGTAGATCATTTAATAAGTATCTCAAAAAATTACAAGAGTTGGAGACCAAGGATACGTTGGTTACAGGGAAAAAAGTGGTTTTACTGATTAGCGGTAGCAGTCATTATCAGCATGCTGAATTGTCAGAAATTCAAAAAAAATTTTTCACACAAGATTATTTTAACGGCTATCAAATCATTGATATGAATTTTCCTTATAATCAAAAATTTAAAGTGCAAGAAGCCCAGTTTCCTAGTTTATTTCAAGCAAGTCTTCAAAATATTGGTTATTTTTTTCATACAATTTGGAATCGGCGTTTTAAGCAAGAATTGATCAGGCATCTGGCGCCTGTGTTTAAGGCGGAAGAAGTGGTGATTATTAGTCAGAGTTCGGGGTTGAATATGTTGACTCAGGTGTTGGCAGATAGTTCATTTAATGCTGAAAAATGTCAGATTATTGCGTTGGGTCCAGTTTCTTATAAAAAGCTAGATCCTTCTGTGGCTAAGTGGACGGTAATAAAAGGTACAAAGGATTACTATTCAACGTTTTTAGATAGCCAACCAGTGGATTATCTGGTTTCGAGTAATCATTTTGATTATTTAGAAAATGGTGAAGTAGGGGAAATTATTTATGAAAGAATTCAAAAAAATCAAGATTGACTTAGTCGCCGTTCCATTTAGTGGGCATTTGTATCCATTGTTAGAACTGGCATCACCTTTTTTAGAAGATGAAAGATACGAAGTCCGAGTGATTACAGGTGTTCAAAAGATAGAGTTAGTTGAATTAAAAGGTTTTACTGTGGTTCCTTTGTTTCCAAATCAGCCTTTTATTATGGAAGAGATTGCGAATACAACGAAACAGATTAGTAGCTTAGGCATGTACAAACAGTTGCAACAAAATATGGCGATTATTCCTGAGGCAGTCCAGCAAATCAAGGATGCTCTAGAAGAAAATCAAACGGATATTGTCGTGGCTGATTTTATTGCGGCACCTGCAGGAATTGCTTGTCAGGAGCTAGCTATTCCGTGGATTACGACGATTCCAACACCATTTGCGATGGAGACTCGGAATGGGACACCGACTTATTTAGGTGGCTGGAAAAAGAAAAACCAGCGTTTGTTTAAACTACGAGATGCCGTTGGTCGAAAAATAGTCCGCTTTTTTACAAGATTTGTTTACTTCTTAGTTCGTACTAAATTAAAAGACTTTAATTTTCAATTATACAACGAGAAGGGGGAAGAACAAATCTATTCACCTTATTCAATCTTAGGGTTGGGAATGGAGGAGCTTGAATGGAATGTTGATTTTCCAGAGCAATTTAAATGGGCGGGACCATGCTGTGCCTCATTAGAATCAGAACAGTTTGTCTTTGAAGATACAGGTGAGTTTGAAAAAAAAATCTTACTTACGATTGGGACTCATTTGCTTTGGGGAAAAGATTTTTTAATTGAATTAGCTCAAACCTTAAGTGCAGACTATCCAAATTTTCACTTTATTCTTTCGATGGGAAACAGTCAAGAGCGGCATAAAAAGCCAACGAAAGTGAAGGGAAATATTACCGTCTATGCCTATCTGCCTTATACTGAAACGATTGAAAAAGTCGATTATGTGATTCATCATGGTGGAGCGGGAATTCTCTATAATTGTATAAAGTTTAAAAAGCCAGCGCTAATTATTCCCCATGATTATGATCAATTTGATTATGCAGTTAGAGCGGAATGGGCTGGTATTGGAATTGTTGCAAAAAAAAGAAAACTAAATCAGATTCGTAAAAAATTCATTGACTTAATTGAAACAGCTCAATGGCCTGAATTAGAAAAATGCCAACAAGACTTCAAACAATATCATCCGAGCCAATTATTGGAAAGTGAAATTCAACGAATCTTATTAACGACAGAATAAAAGGACTGCTGATAATGAAAATATTCGTAACAGGGGCAACAGGTTTTTTAGGGAAATACATTTTAGAAGAGTTAGCAGCTTCAGGGTATGAAGTAGTCGCTTTTGGACGCAATGCTACAGTAGGGAAACAATTAATTAGTGAGAAGGTCACCTTTATTCAAGGGGACTTTACGAACTTGTCTGAAATCAGAGCTGCTGCTAAAGGTGTTGATGGGATTGTTCATGCAGGAGCCTTGTCAACAGTCTGGGGGAAATGGACTGATTTTTATCAGATAAATGTTGTGGGAACGGAAAATATATTGAAAGTATGTGAAGAAAATCAGGTGAAGCGCCTTGTATTTATTTCTTCTCCAAGTATTTATGCAGGTCCGAAACATCAATTTGATATCAGAGAAGAAGAAGCACCGGAAAAAAATGAGCTGAATAATTATATTAAAAGTAAATTACTAGCAGAAGCTAAAATTCGTGAAAAAAGTCAGCTGAATAGTGTTATTATTCGACCGAGAGGCTTGTTTGGCATTGGGGATACGAGCATTATTCCCAGATTGTTAAAGGTGAATAAAAAAATAGGGATGCCTTTATTCGATGGCGGGGAACAATTAGTTGATGTTACCTGTGTTGAAAATGTTGCATTTGCCATTCGTTTAGGTCTGGAAAGTCCACAAGCAGTAGGAAATACGTATAATATTACTAACGGTGAACCAAGACCTTTTAAGCAAATATTGGATCAAATGTTAGCTGAAATTGGGACGCCTGCAAGATATATTCGCCTAAACTATTCATTTATGTTGTTGGTTGCAAGTAGCTTAGAAGCGAGCTACGATTTTTTTAATAGCGGAAAAGAACCAATCTTTACGAAATATACATTATTTTTATTAAAGTATAGTCAAACGTTAAGTATTGAAAAAGCTAAAAATGAGTTAGGGTATTATCCTAAGCTAAGCTTAGATGAAGGGATAAAAAAATATGCAGAAGATTATCGAAAAAATTGAGTATTTTGCTTGCGGATATTGTGTTAACTATAAAGCGACACTATTTAAGAACACACAGAAAGAAAAAATGATTTTTCCAGCTGGTGTTTTTTTATTCAAACACCCTAAGGAAGGATATATCTTATATGATACAGGTTACTCCACTCAGCTTTATCAAAAAAAGTTGATTTATCGACTTTATTGCCGCATCAATCCCACTTATATTACAGAAGAGGAAACGATTGATCAACAATTAAAAAAAGTTGGTATTGAGGTAGATGAGATTAAAATAGTTATTTTATCTCATTTGCATCCAGATCATATTGGCGCAGTAAAAAGGTTTCCTAATGCTAGAATCCTCTTGTCTAATGATGCTTATCAAAGCTTCGTGAAACCTAAATTAACTGATATTATCTTCTCTGATTTTCTACCAGAAAATTTTGGTGATAGAGTCGAAATTATCCAACCGAATCAGCTAAATGAAGGATTTCTGTATAAAGAGACGATGGATTTATTTGGTGATGGGAGTTTATTGCTAGCCTCTTTTGATGGACATGCAAAAGGGCAACTTTGTTTGTATTTTCCAGAATATCGTTTGTTTATTGGAGCGGATATTTGTTGGGGGATTGATCTAATCCCATTGACAGAAAGAATTAAATGGCTTCCGGTTCGTTTGCAAAATAATAAAAAAGCTTATTTTGAAAGTATTGCACTTTTAAAGCGCATCATGGCAGATGGCATTCAAGTCGCAGTGAGTCATGATCCTGAAGAAAGGGTAAGGGATATTCTAAAATGAAAAAATTTAAATTTATGACGACATTTATTCAAACGCGTTGGCTGAGAACGTTTCAAACGGAACAAAAAGTAAAGGCTTATCAAGAAAAAAAGATTGCAGAACAAATGAAGTACATGAAGAAACATTCACCTTTTTTTAGTCGATGGAATGAAGTTACGCTTCCAACCATGGATAAAAATTTTATGATGACCCATTTTGATGAACTGAATACAGTTGGGCTGAAAAAGGAAGAGGCGCTAGCAATTGCGCTGATGAGTGAAGAAACGCGAGAATTTGAAGAAACGATTGGGGATATTTCGGTAGGCTTATCTTCTGGAACTTCAGGACATCGTGGATTATTTGTTACGAGCCAAACCGAGCAGGCGATTTGGGCGGGAACGATGTTAGCTAAAATGCTTCCAGAAAAACAACTTCTTCATCATAAATTAGCTTTTTTTCTAAGAGCCGATAATAATTTGTATCAAACCATCAATTCTAAAGTGATTCAATTGACTTATTTTGACATGTATCAAAGTATGATCCAACACATTCTGACATTAAACGAGTATCAACCAAGTATTCTGATTGCCCCGGCTTCAGTTTTGGTGGAACTTGGGAAAGCAGTTGAAGCTGGAAATCTTTCCATCAATCCAATCAAAGTGATTTCAGTTGCTGAAATTTTAGAAGAGCGAGATAAAACGTATTTAAAAAAAGTTTTTCAACAAAATGTAATTCACCAAGTCTATCAATGTACCGAAGGCTTTTTAGGTTGTACGTGTAGCCATGGAACGCTTCATTTGAATGAAGATCTTGTTAAAATTGATCGGGAGTATTTAGATGATCGCCGATTTTATCCGATTATTACTGATTTTACCCGAACCTCTCAGCCAATTATAAACTATCGCTTAAACGATATCTTAGTGCTTTCTCAAGAACGTTGTCCTTGTGGTTCGGCTTTTCAAGCAATTGAAAAAATTGAAGGGCGCTCAGATGATATTTTTGTATTTAAAGGAAAAAAACAAGCTGAAATCCGGGTTTTCCCTGATTTTATTCGCAGATGTATCTTATTTGTTCCTAATATAAGAGAATATCAAGTCATTCAAAGGTCCCCGCATCAGATTGAGATTCATATTAATGATGTTACAACAGAACAGCGGGAACAGATGACAACTGAGTTTTCAAAATTAGCTGAAGATTTAGAATTTGAGGATCCGACCTTACTCTTTGTACCCTATGGAAATGAATTTAATAAAAAGTTAAAACGAATTAGCCGAATTAAATTGGAGGAAAAATAATGAATCAGATCGAAATAAAAGGATATGGAACGGCTTTACCTGCGGAGTCAATTACGTTGAATGACCAAACGAGATATCGAGTAAGTGGAGAAGAAACACAGTTGACGTTGGCGGTTGAAGCTTGCATAGCTGCGCTAGCAAAAGCCCAGCTGTCTATTGAAGACATTGATTGTATTGTGTCAGCGAGTGCTGTACCAGTTCAACCAATTCCGTGTACGGCTGCATTGATTCATGAAAGAATTGCGATGGGATCCGATATTCCAGCAGTAGATATTAATACAACCTGTACAAGTTTTGTAACAGCTTTGGATACTTTTTCTTATCTTATTGACGCAGGACGTTATGAGAAGGTGTTGATTGTCTCTAGTGAAGTTGGTTCATTAGGCTTGAATCCTAAACAAAAAGAAAGCTATGAATTATTTAGTGATGGAGCAGCGGCGTTTGTATTATCAAAGAGTTCAAATAGTAAAAAGGGTGTTATTTATGGGATGCAACGAACTTGGTCTGAAGGAGCGCATGCTACTGAAATCCGTGGGGGATTAACTAATTTATTGCCTAGATTTTATACAGAAGAAACTCATGATGAGTATTTATTCGATATGAAAGGGAAGCAGATTTTGTCATTAGTGATTAAAAAATTGCCTAAAATGATGGAAGATTTTTATGCTGAAAGTCAGTTATCTATTGATGAAGTTGACTTTGTCATCCCGCATCAAGCGAGTCGGGCAATGCCATTAATTATGAAGAAAATAAACATTCCAGAACACAAGTTTTCTAATCTACTTGTTGATTATGGAAATATGGTGTCAGCTTCGATCCCATTTTCCTTGTGTAAAGCTTTAGATAGTGGACAGGTTAAAGAGAATGATGTCGTTGTTTTAATTGGAACGGCTGCGGGAATGACAACGAATATCTTGGCAATAAGGCTATAATTTTAATAACGTTAATCGTTTTATGTAGGTATAGTTAAGAAATAAAAATTAAATTAGAAATAGAAATCCAATTTGTTGAGAAAGGGATTTCTATTTTTTTATTCTTTTTGAGAGAGCAGATTAAAGAAATACATTGCGCATCAGTTATTTTGATGATACTATAATTGAGAATGAGAATCGTTATCAATTGAAAAAGAGCTGATTTTAACGACGTGCATCATCAATTTATTAAGGTAGGAGGGATCATTTTTTGGAAGTTGATCTTAAGTTAAAAAGAATCAAGAAAGGATTATTTTCTCGAAATACGCTTACTATAGCTTTGATTGTTATTTTTTTATTTTCAATTATTTTTTCATTAGGCAATGGGCAGGCAGATATTTCGTTAACGGATATTTTTCAGATTCTTGTTTTTAAAGTTTCAAATGGCTTGGTTGGAAGTCTGGAAGGTATTAATCAAGGTGGAGTCAATATTATTTGGTTTGTTCGTACGCCACGAGTTCTTATGTCTATTTTTGTTGGTTTGGGTTTGGCAACTAGTGGAGTTGTGATGCAGGCGGTTGTGCAAAATCCATTAGCTGATCCATATATATTAGGGATTTCGTCAGGTGCCTCTCTAGGTGCAACTTTTGCAATTATGGTTGGCTTCGGTTCAGCAAGTATTTTCTCACAACTGAATTTATCGTTTACAGCCTTTTTAGGCGCATTATTGGCGACTTTTTTAGTACTAGGTCTTTCTAACATTGGCGGCAGAATGACTTCGACGAAATTAGTTCTATCGGGAACAGTCATTAACTCTATTTTAGGTGCATTTTCTAGTCTAATTGTTTTTCTGGCGAATAATGCAGAAGGAATGAAAAGTGTTACCTTTTGGTCAATGGGAAGTTTAGCTTCAGCAAATTGGTCAAAATTACCACTAGTAGCTACGATTTCATTGCTTATTTTTGGCTTTTTTGCAACTCAGTTTCGCGTACTAAATACGATGTTGTTGGGGGAGGAAGCGGCAATGACATTGGGCATCTCACTAGGACGATATCGTCGGATTTATATGGTGATAGCGGCATTATTAACGGCTTTAATCGTAGCTAATTCTGGTATGATTGGCTTTGTTGGTTTGATTATTCCACATATTGCGCGGGGAATCTATGGTTCAGATCACAAAAAATTAGTCCCTATCTGTGGTTTTTTGGGAGCGTTATTTTTAGTTTGGACGGACTTACTCTCACGGATCATTCTACCGAATACAGATTTGCCAATTGGAATCTTAACAGCTATTATTGGGGCACCTACTTTTATTTATATTATTGTGAAACGTGAGTATCGATTTGGAGGGTGAAGAATGAGTTTAGATGTTCAAAATTTAAGTATAAAGCTTGGCAAAAAGCAGATTATTCAAGATCTATCCCTCTCCATGAACACCAATCAATTTGTTGGGATTATTGGAGCCAATGGAAGCGGAAAATCGACCTTACTAAAATCAATTTATAAAAGTTTAAAGCCTGAATCAGGGACTATTTATTATAATAAATTAGATATTTTGGATTCTTCAGCAAAGATTGTTTCACAAAAATTGGGAGTTGTTAGTCAATTCAATGAGTTGAGTTTTGATTTAACCGTTTTTCAGATGGTGTTACTTGGTCGAACGCCACATAAAAAATTATTAGAATCGGATACAGCAGAAGATTTAGCCATTGTTGAACGAGCATTAGCTGAAATGAATTTAACGACATATCGGGATGAAAGTTTTTTAGCCTTATCAGGTGGCGAAAAGCAACGTGTAATTCTAGCTCGTGCGTTGACCCAACAACCAGAGTTTTTGATTCTTGATGAGCCAACCAATCATTTGGATATTCGGTATCAATTAGAATTAATGGAACGAGTGAAAAATCTTGGAATTGGTGTTTGTGCGGCATTGCACGATTTAGATTTGGCTGTTGCATATTGTGATTATCTGTATGCTATGAAAGATGGGCAAATTATTGCTGAAGGAACCCCTGAGAAGTTATTTACTGAAAGTTTAGTAGAGGAGCTTTATGGGATAAAATGTTCCCTATTTAAAAATCCACTAACAAATAAATTAGCGTTTCATTATTATGTATAAATTAAAAGGAGTCGATGATAAAATGAAAAAAATTATTGGCAGTGTATTTGCTGTTATAGTACTTATTTTCCTGACAGCATGTGGGGGAAATGAAACCCAACAAGAAACAAAGGATACCACTGCAAGTAATTACCCTGTGACTATTGGGAATTATAGTAAAGCGGAAGGTGCTACAGAATGGCAGAAAAAAGAGCAAACCTTTAAAAAAATGCCTGAACGAGTTTTGGTGAATACGAGACCGGCAGCAGAGTTGATGCTACGTCTTGGATTAGACAAACAAATTGCAGGTGTTGGAGCTACATTTGGCATTGCAGATGAGTTGGTTGCAAAGCAATTTGATCAACTAAATCATCTTGGAGATAGTTATATTAGTAAGGAAGTTGCTTTAAGTGTTGATCCAGATATGATATATGGTCGTGGTAGTTTATTTGAAAATGAAGAATGGGGTAATGGAACAGTAGATTCTATTAATGAAATGGGCATTCCAACGTATGTTGTTGAAACGTCAATTCCCGGAGCTACCTTTAATTCAGTTTATAAAGATATTGAAAATCTAGGTCAAATTTTTAATGTACCAGATGAAGCTGAAAAATTTACTAAAGAGCTAAAAGAACGACAAGCGAAACTAAATAAAAAAGTAGCCGATATAAAGAAAGAACAAACTTTTGCATATTTGCATATGAATGAACCAACAGAAGTTTTAGTGTATTCGGCATATGGTGAAAGTTTTTTCAATGATGCATTTGCTACTATTAAGTTGAATAATGCTTTTAAAGACATTAAAGGAGATGTGTCGATTGAGACCTTGATTGAAACAGATCCAGATGTCTTAATAGTACCAGATTGGTCTACCTATAAAGATGGCGTGAAAAAAGAAGACATGATTCGTGCCATTTTAGAAAATAAAAAACTAGCTAGTATGAAAGCTATTAAAAATAAGCAGGTTTATGCGGTAGATTACAATTATATGTTTGGATACGGGTATCAATCCTTAACAGGAATGGAACTATTAGCCACAGAATTATATGGAAAATAAAGAATTGGGGGAAAGTATATGAAGCAAGCATTAGTAGATGTAGTGATTATTGGTGGGGGACCAGCTGGTTTGTATGCTTCTTTTTATGGCGGATTAAGGGATTTAAAAGTTACAGTATTAGAGGCTCAAGAGAATTTAGGTGGGAAATTAAACTTTTATCCGCAAAAATTTGTTTGGGATGTTGGAGGAATGGCAGGAACAAAAGGTGAGGAAATCTGTCAAAATTTAATTCAGCAAGGAATGTTATTTGGGGCGACTATTTATACAAATAGTCCGGCTATTGGTCTGACTAAAAGTGAGAATCTTTTTTATGTAGAAGATCAACAAGGCCGGATTCACCCCTGTCGAACAGTATTGTTAGCAATTGGAGGTGGAATTATTTCTCCTAAAAAGTTAACTATCCCTATTTCAAAAATAGTTAGTAAAAACCTACACTATACCTTTCCAAAGCATAAAGCGATTCAGAAAAAGAGGGTCTTTGTCTCTGGTGGTGGTGACGCAGCGATTGATTATGCTAATGAATGTTTGGAATTAGCTAAAGAGGTAACCTTAGTCTATCGTGGCGAAAAAATCAAAGCTCATGAAGCTTCTTTAGCTAGTTTTATTGCTGGTGGAGGCAAGGTGAGACTGAATACAGTGATTGTAGATGTACAGGAAGGGACTAAAAGTGAATTAGAAGTTAGCTTGAACTGTCAAGGAAAGACTGAAAAGTTAGCTGCGGATCACCTGCTGATTCAGCATGGATATGACTACAATAGTGCCTTTTTGGATGGTGTGCCTTTTGAATTTTTAAAAGAACAAGATTATTATTTAAAATGTCTTGAGCCTACCCAAACAAATATTCCTGGTATATTTGCAGCAGGGGATAGTCAATCTTATGCAGGAAAATTGTATTTATTAGCGGGAGCTTTTCAGGATGGTGCTAACAGCATCAATCAGATTAAACAGTATTTGGAGCCTAAAAGTTATGGACAAGCCATGGTTTCATCACATAATGACAAGTTTAATGAAATGAATCATGAATTATTATGGACTGAGTAGTGGTTAAGGAAGGAGTAAGAATGGTCTTCACATGACGTTCTTACTCTTTTTTGTTTGTAATCAATGAAATTAACTAAAGATGCTTCTAAAATAGTTTGATTTTTACAAAAATTGTGATAGTCTAACGATATACTTTTTAAGGAGTTGTCCAATGGAAAGAATCATAAATCAAAGCTTGGCTTTAGGAATTCCGTTGTTTTTATTTTTTATGGATTTTTATTTAGCATGTAGTCTTTATATACTAGCTTACAGCGGGTGGATTGTTTTTAATAGACGTTTAGTTATTCTTCAGCATTTAAAGAAAGTGAGAAATGAGCGTGGAAAGATTAAAAATCTAGACTATCATTTTATTACAGATGATGCGAATGTGCTGGATCGGATAAGTCGACAAAATTTATTTGAAGGGTTAACTGTATCTACTTTTTTCACGTATTTTATTGGGCTACTGGATGTTTTTGCTATTCAATACCTACTCAATGAAGCATCTCAAAGTCAAGAAGATTCACCCTTTATCTTTTTTGGATTAGCAGTACTCATTTTTATCGCTTTTATTGGTCAATTTTTATCGTTTGCATTTAAACATACGACTCTCATTTATTGTTTAATTCCCATTGTATCTGCTGTTATTTTTGGAATAGCAAGATATTCTAATGCAGATTCAATTTTATCTAAGTTGCCGCTATATGGCAGTTTTATCGTTTATTTAATGATATCTTTGACCCTCTATTTACTCATTACGTTTTTATATCCTGTTTTTATTCTACGAAATTTAAATGCGACGACGGTTATTATTGGTTCAATCCTGACCTTGATTGTAACGATTTTTGGTTATTTTGTCTCAGAGTATTTGACTCAAGAAATTGTTATAAATTTAAATCGATTTGGTATGGAAGGATTATTGCCTCAAAATGCTAAAAGTTTTTTATCAGACAATAAGGAGTTCGCCGAATTAAGTACGCGCTTTTTTGAAAGAGAGAAAAAAATTATAGTCAATCGATATATCGGAATTGTTTCATCTGGAATAACCTTATCTTTTGTATTAGGTGGATTGTTAGTGACACGAAAGCTAACAAATGCTAAGAAAAAAGCTAAGAAAATCTATCGAAATAAAATTAGTCATGGCAGATTTAATTATCAAGATATCAAAGAATGTGGCTATTATGGTGGCGAAGAATATGAAAATTTGTTGTTAACTAATCCAGTAACTTTAGCTATGATTCTTCAAGAAGAAGGAGACTTGATTATCCCTAAACTGACAATCAATCAGCGCATAAAAACCTTTTTTTCTAGGAAAAAAAGGTGACAGGTTACGTGTAGATACCTCTATTTAGAAGAGAAAGTAATAACAGTTTGGCTGGATAGAAGTTGGCCGAATATTTATCGTCCAGCATTTTCCATTGTCTTCAATAGAGCAAATAAGTAAAGTTACTAATTTACTAGTAAGTAAGGCATCCTTAATAAGTCATTTAACCACTTTATTTAGAATATGAATATGCCCAATGAAGCCAATTTAAAGGCAACATATCCCTATATTGTTAAAGCTGTTAGTAATGGTGGAAATAGTACAGATGTGAGTATTGCCATTACCGTGAAAACTGTGAACTGCTGAAATAACTGAGTTAGAAGTTCCAAGTGCTGCACCAGAACGGAAATTAGGAGGCTTATTTAATTCGATGTATTATCAAGTGGAGAATAAAATCAGTTATATTATGTCGTTGTGATTAGGCACAAGAACTATGAGTCTGGGAATCTAGGATTGTAGCTTAATTAAATAAGTAACAAGTTAGAGATAAGATTTATGTAGAGTCATGGTTCTATGTAGATCTTATTTTTTGAGATAGTGGGTGTTTGTTGGCAGATTTTTGGACAAGGAAAAATGCGGTTGAAGGGTTGGGACATATGTGTTATGGTAGATAGGTATTAAAGACTACCCCTAAATGTAAGGGGACTATAACGAATGAAGAGGGGAGGCTCGTTCGACTTAGATTAAAGACTACCCCTAAATGTAAGGGGACTATAACAACAATTGCATTAACTATGGATAGGCTACAATTAACTAGACAGAAAAATTAAGGTGTGTAGACTAGAAGAAAACATACCAGGAGGAATTTTTATGTCTAAGAGAACACGAAGAACTTTTTCACAAGAATTCAAGCAACAAATCGTCAATCTTTACTTAGCTGGAAAGCCACGTGTAGAAATCATTCGAGAATATGAACTAACGGCTTCAGCATTTGACAAATGGGTAAAGCAATCTAAAACGAGTGGTTCATTCAAAGAAAAAGATAATCTTACGCCTGAACAAAAAGAATTGTTAGAACTACGTAAAAGAAACCAGCAATTAGAAATGGAAAATGATATTTTAAAGCAAGCAGCGCTGATATTCGGACGAAGAGACAAGTAATCGATGCGAATAAGCATCTTTACCCTATATCAGCGATGTGCAGAATATTAGGTCTATCACGTCAGTCCTATTATTATCAATCAAAACCAAAGAAAGATGAATCAGAACTTGAAGAAGTAGTCGCTGAAGAATTTATCCGCAGCCGAAAGGCCTACGGCTCAAGAAAAATAAAAAAAGCCTTATCAAAACGAGGCATTCAGATCAGCCGACGAAAAATTAGTAGAATCATGAAAAATAGAGGATTAAAATCGAGCTATACTGTTGCTTATTTTAAAGTACATCATTCTACTTGCAATGAAGCCAAAACGACAAACGTATTGAATCGTAAATTCTTAAGAGACAACCCATTAGAAGCGATCGTAACAGACTTGACTTATGTACGAGTCGGGAAAAAATGGAATTATGTCTGTTTCATTTTGGATCTGTTCAATCGAGAAATTCTCGGCTATTCTTGTGGAGAACATAAAGATGCCGTTCTAGTAAAAAAAGCATTTAGCCGTATCAAACAACCTCTGACAGAGGTTGAGATTTTTCATACTGATCGTGGAAAAGAGTTTGATAACCAAGCTATTGATGAATTATTAACAACTTTTGATATCAATCGATCATTAAGTCATAAAGGCTGTCCTTTTGATAATGCCGTAGCTGAATCAACTTATAAGTCGTTGAAAGTAGAATTTGTCTATCAATACACATTTGAAACCTTACAACAATTGGATTTGGAGTTATTTGACTATGTCAATTGGTGGAACCACCTTCGGTTGCACGGTACACTTGGCTACGAGACACCGGTTGGTTACCGTAACCAGAGATTGGCGCAGCGAATCCTTGATAATGAGCTCGGATGTGCTAACGCTAGCGAGGCAGTCTAACTTTAACTGTTAGCTCCTGCCGAAGATCGTCACATCCGAGGAGGCTCATTGTCAAGGACAATCGGAATAGCATACGGAAAGAAGTTCTGCACCTTATAAAATTTGTCAAAAAAACTGTTGCCATTCCACTAGCTTAGTTGCTTTATTAAAGACTACCCCTAAATGTAAGGGGACTATAACTCTATCAGTAGACTATCCACGTCTCTAACTATTAAAGACTACCCCTAAATGTAAGGGGACTATAACCATCCATTAATTCTTTATAAGCTTCTTCTAATTAAAGACTACCCCTAAATGTAAGGGGACTATAACAGGACTTAAAATATATGTATTCTAGTTCTGATTAAAGACTACCCCTAAATGTAAGGGGACTATAACTCCTCAATGCTTTTATTTTGAGCGTTCGCTATTAAAGACTACCCCTAAATGTAAGGGGACTATAACTACCGACTAGAGAACTCTTTAGTCACTTGAATTAAAGACTACCCCTAAATGTAAGGGGACTATAACTGCTTTTGTTAAATTGATTATTGGGTCTTCATTAAAGACTACCCCTAGTAAAAAATAGTTATAATTTGTGAGTCATAGACATACTAAGGGAGAATTGAAACTTAAATTTGTATCTGATTATTTTAGGAATTAAACTAAAATAATTCAGATGCTTTTTTATTTTTTTGAAAATGATAATTTTTGATAATAATATTGTTATATATGGTAGAATTAAATAGTAATAGATGAATTTTAGGGGGAAGAGATATGAGAATGACGAAAGTTAAAATTAATGGTAGTCCGGTTAGTATGAACCGAAGTAAGCTAAATGGTCATTTAGTTTGGAATGGGACTACAAATACAGTAAATATATTAACTAAAAAAGAACAATCTTTTGCGGCTAGTTTTTTGAATAAAACATTAGTGAAAGCAGATCAAGTTAAAGGTTATAAGGTTTTGGCAGAAAATATTTTTATTATTTTTGAACAGCTAGAAAAATCAAATTCTGAGAAACCTTCTGTATATTTAAATAACATAAGACGTCTAAAAGAAGCTGGATTAAAACGTTTTTTTAAATCAAAATATCATGAGGAAATTAAGTATACCTCGGAAAAAAATCAATCTGTCCCAACTAAATTAAATTTGATTCCATTATTTTTTAATGCAGTTGATCGGATTCAAGAGGATAAATTTGATGAAAAAAATTGGAGTTATTTTTGTAAAGAGATGTCGCCTTATTTGGATTACAAAAAAAGCTATTTAAATCGAAAAAAAGAGATATTAGCTAATAGTATTCAACAAAATAGAGGTTTCTCTATGCCAACGGCAGAGGAACCAAACTTACTTTCAAAGCGAAAACAACTATTTCAACAATGGGCAATGAAATTTCAAGAGAGTCCTCTGATTCAACAAAATAATTTCGCTGTAGAACAATTTAATAAAGAATTTGCAAATAAAATAAATGAATTAGCAGCTGTCTATAATGTTGATGAATTATGCACAGCTATTACCGAAAAGCTTATGAATTTTGATAAAGATAAATCCAATAAAACTAGAAACTTTGAGATTAAAAAATTATGGAAACAGCATCCACATAATAAAGACAAAGCATTGATTAAGTTATTTAATCAAGAGGGGAATGAAGCACTGAATCAATTTAATATTGAGTTAGGGAAGTATTTTGAACATTATTTTCCTAAAACAGGCAAAAAAGAATCTGCTGAAAGCTATTATTTAAATCCTCAAACCATTATTAAAACAGTGGGGTATCAATTGAGAAATGCTTTTGTGCAATATTTATTGCAAGTTGGTAAGTTGCATCAATATAACAAAGGTGTATTGGATTCTCAAACGTTACAAGAAATTGGAATGTATGAAGGCTTTCAGACGAAGTTTATGGATGCTTGTGTGTTTGCTTCAAGTAGTTTAAGAAATATCATACAGGCAACTACAAATGAAGATATTTTAACGAGGGAAAAGTTTAAAAAAGAATTAGAGAAAAATGTAGAGCTAAAACATGACTTGTTCTTTAAAACGGAAATAGTGGAAGAACGTGATGAAAATCCTGCAAAGAAAATTGCAATGACACCGAACGAATTGGATTTATGGGCTATACGTGGTGCTGTTCAACGTGTGAGAAATCAAATCTTCCATCAACAAATTAATAAACGTCATGAGCCAAACCAACTAAAAGTAGGAAGTTTTGAAAATGGAGATTTAGGTAATGTAAGTTATCAAAAAACGATTTATCAAAAGTTATTCGATGCTGAAATTAAGGATATTGAAATTTATTTTGCTGAAAAGATTAAAAGTAGTGGTGCGCTAGAGCAGTATTCAATGAAGGACTTAGAAAAATTATTTTCAAATAAGGAGTTAACATTATCTTTAGGTGGACAAGTTGTTGCTTTTGCACCAAGCTATAAAAAACTCTATAAACAAGGCTATTTCTATCAAAATGAAAAAACGATTGAGTTAGAGCAATTTACGGATTATGATTTTTCTAATGATGTTTTTAAAGCTAACTATTATTTAATCAAGTTGATTTACCATTATGTTTTTTTACCACAATTTTCACAGGCTAACAATAAGCTGTTTAAAGATACCGTTCATTATGTCATTCAACAAAATAAAGAATTAAATACCACAGAAAAAGATAAAAAAAATAATAAAAAAATTCGTAAATATGCATTTGAGCAAGTAAAGTTAATGAAAAATGAATCTCCTGAAAAATACATGCAGTATCTACAAAGAGAAATGCAGGAGGAACGAACAATTAAAGAAGCAAAGAAAACAAATGAAGAGAAGCCAAATTATAATTTTGAAAAATTATTAATTCAAATCTTTATTAAAGGATTTGATACATTTTTAAGAAATTTTGATTTAAATTTGAATCCTGCTGAGGAACTTGTAGGAACCGTAAAAGAAAAAGCCGAGGGTCTAAGGAAGCGAAAAGAACGGATTGCTAAAATTTTAAATGTTGATGAACAGATAAAAACTGGTGATGAAGAAATCGCTTTTTGGATTTTTGCTAAGTTGTTAGATGCACGACATTTAAGTGAATTAAGAAATGAAATGATTAAATTTAAACAATCTTCAGTAAAAAAAGGGTTGATTAAAAATGGTGATTTAATTGAGCAAATGCAACCTATTTTAGAATTATGTATTTTAAGTAATGATTCAGAATCAATGGAAAAGGAATCCTTTGATAAAATCGAGGTATTTTTAGAAAAAGTTGAGTTAGCTAAAAATGAACCTTATATGCAAGAAGATAAGTTGACTCCAGTTAAATTTAGATTTATGAAACAATTAGAAAAATACCAAACGAGGAATTTTATTGAGAACTTAGTAATAGAAAATCCTGAATTTAAAGTTTCGGAAAAAATTGTGTTAAACTGGCACGAAGAAAAAGAAAAAATTGCTGATTTGGTAGATAAGCGCACAAAACTACATGAAGAGTGGGCATCTAAGGCAAGAGAAATTGAGGAATATAATGAAAAAATTAAAAAAAATAAATCCAAAAAACTTGATAAACCAGCTGAATTTGCAAAATTTGCAGAGTATAAAATAATTTGTGAGGCCATTGAAAATTTTAATAGGTTAGACCATAAAGTTCGATTAACGTATTTGAAAAATTTACATTATCTAATGATTGATTTGATGGGGAGAATGGTTGGATTTTCTGTTTTATTTGAGCGAGATTTTGTGTATATGGGACGAAGCTATAGTGCCTTGAAGAAACAATCAATTTATTTGAATGACTATGATACTTTTGCAAATATCAGAGACTGGGAAGTGAATGAAAATAAGCATTTATTTGGAACTTCCTCATCTGATTTAACTTTTCAAGAAACAGCTGAATTTAAAAATTTAAAGAAACCAATGGAAAATCAATTGAAAGCATTACTTGGAGTGACCAATCATTCGTTTGAAATTCGGAATAATATTGCTCATTTACATGTTTTGAGAAATGATGGAAAAGGAGAAGGCGTTAGTTTATTAAGTTGTATGAATGATTTAAGGAAATTAATGTCCTATGATCGTAAATTAAAAAATGCGGTCACAAAAGCGATAATTAAAATTCTTGATAAACATGGAATGATATTAAAATTGACAAATAATGATCATACGAAACCCTTTGAAATAGAATCTTTAAAGCCAAAGAAAATTATTCATTTAGAGAAATCAAATCATTCATTTCCAATGGATCAAGTTTCCCAAGAATATTGTGACTTAGTTAAAAAAATGTTGGTATTTACAAATTAACTATGTTATTATTTAAGTGCAACCCCTTTTTATCTTATAAATTTGAGACCAATGTGTTTTAAATTTATTGAAAAGAGGAGCAAAAAGAATGAAAACTAAATTTACTGTTAAAGGTTTAAAGAAGTTTGTGCGCGAACATCCAGAGGTGTTTGTACAAATCATGCTTTGGGTTGTAGATCGACTGTTCTTTTAAGAACAGTCTTTTTTGTCCGTATTTTTCCAAAGAAAAACGAGCTTGAACCCTTGCTGTATATATGATAGAGTTGAGGGGTAATATAAACTACCTCTAAATGTAAGAGGACTATAACTTTATTAGTTGTTCATCTGTTTTTTTTTAAAATATAAACTACCTCTAAATGTAAGAGGACTATAACCTACAAAAACGACTAAAAAAGCGTTTAAAGAATATAAACTACCTCTAAATGTAAGAGGACTATAACTTTGGTTGTACCCCTTTTTGAACATATAGGAATATAAACTACCTCTAAATGTAAGAGGACTATAACTGCGTAATGATGAGGTGGCAGAATCAATGCAATATAAACTACCTCTAAATGTAAGAGGACTATAACCATAAAACCTTGATTTTCATAAGATATATCAATATAAACTACCTCTAAATGTAAGAGGACTATAACCCAATAGTCAATTCTGTTAGCCAGTAGGGAAATATAAACTACCTCTAAATGTAAGAGGACTATAACTGCTATATAAACTGATGTACCTGTAATAGCAATATAAATTCTCCCTAAATATAAGAGAATAATAACTCAATCTCTTCATTCGTATTTTGTCTAGTTAAGATAAGTACCACCAAATACAATCAATCCAAAAAAGCTACTAAACAGCTATTATTGTTTATTGGCTTTTTTATACGTTAGTTCATTAAAGTGAGTAATCTAAGTTCAACTAATTGTCTATATTTATTGCATTCCCCAATAAACAGGTATAAACTAGAAGTTCACTATTTTAAGAAATGGGGAAATGTGGATGAGTCAAACTGAATTGGAAAAGGAAACGTTGTATTTACAACAGGTTTATCAAAAGTTGGTTCAAGCAGAAACTGAATTTACTGAGATTTTGGAAAATGCGAAGGACGATGGGCTTGCTACCTTAGAGTCTATGAAGGGGGATGTCGGTCTCAATTTTGATAATTATTCAGAGAACTTAGATACCTTTGCTGCGATTGAAATGAAGAATCGTGAAATTGATCAAATGAACTTAAAAGTAAGAACAGCGGATATAACGCTTCAAAAAGTGAAACGACTATTAAAATCTCCTTATTTTGGAAAGGTTAGTGTGGACTTTCTAGAGGCAGATCCATTAGAAGATTTTTATATTGGCATTCATAATTTCACAGATGAAGTAGGGAATATTCTGATATATGACTGGCGCTCCCCGATTACTGAACTTTTTTATAACAATGTGATTGGACCATCTTTTTATAGGGTCAATCAAAATAAAATTGATGTTGAGATTGCAGGACGTAGACAATTTGTCATTGAAAGGGATCGGTTGCTTAAATTTTTTGATACAGCAGTGGCGATTCAAGATGATGTGCTATTAAATGCGTTGAAACAAGATTCTACTCGTCAAATGAAAGACATCACAACTACGATTCAAAAAGAACAAAATACCATTATCCGAGATACACAACATCCAATCCTTTTAGTGGATGGCGTAGCTGGAAGTGGGAAAACCTCAACGATTATGCAACGAATTGCCTATTTACTTTATTCACTGCGTCAAGAAATTACTTCAGATAATATTTTAATTTTATCACCTAATAATCAATTTATTTCTTATATCTCCGATGTTTTGCCATCCTTAGGTGAGCAGAATCCACAAAATATGACGTTGCTTCAATTTGCTGAATACTATTTGGGAAAACCCTTGGAGGATGAAGCAACTTATTTTACTAGAATTAGTCGTGATCAAGTGGATAGTCAAACAACAGTTTTAAGAAGTAAAGAATTCAGCCATTATATTCAGCAGTCAGGTACTCAGTTACAGGATGCAAAGCTAGTATTTAATGATGTTACGAGGAAAGGTAAAGTAATCATTTCTAAGGAAGAAATCGCTAAAATATACACTTCCACTCCGGAATTTTCAGGAATTATTGATAAAATTCAAGCAACTAAAAAACGTTTGATTAGTTATTGGGAACAACGAATTAGAACACAAGCGAAAAATAATGATACTCAAAATCAAATATTGTCTTTATCAGAGGATTTGCAGCAAAAATATTTTGGTGAGTTTATAACGGATGAGTCAGAAGAAAGTATTTTTAGCTATGGCAAGCGCTTGTTACGTAAGCAATACCGTCTAGTTACGAAGCAAATTCAGCAAAATAAATGGATTGATGTGGTGGCCTTATTTGAAAGTCTGTATGTTGGGTTTAAAGGAGAGGACTATATTTTTGCGAATGAAGAGGAATTGAATTTGGATGAAGCTGTTCTATTATTATTGATTCGGCAAACATTTATTGAAAAAATAGATATTCCAAATAGGCGTTTTATTTTGATTGATGAAGTTCAAGATTATACTTCGGCGCAGATGTACTTGCTAGCAGATCTATTTCCAAGAAGTCATTTTACAATGGTTGGAGATGAAAATCAGGCGATTTTTAATTCCAGTAGTACATTTGATGAAATTCTAATCAATTTAACTAGTCGAAAAAACCAAATTAAGCACTATAATTTATTGAATAGTTATCGTTCTAGTGGGGCGATTACGAAGGTTTTTAGGCAGTTGGCTACATCAAATGAAAAGATGGAAATTGTGCCTATTCGACCAGATGGCAAGGAACCTCAATTTTTTGAAAGTTCAACGATTGAGACTTTTTGTGCTTTATTGGAACAAATTTCAGTACAATTACAAGGTGAAAAATTAACAATAATTACTAAAACTGAGGAGGAAGCCACTTGGTTAATAACGGAAATAGATTCCCAACTATTAGAAAAGCTGAATGTGCATGTGATTCCGATTAGTTTATCAAAAGGATTAGAATTTGATCATGTTTTAGTGTACAATGCCTCTTCCGAAAATTACACTAGTCAGCGGGATCAACGGATTCTATATACCGCAGTGTCTCGAGGCATGAAGCGCTTATTTGTTAGTTATGAAGGGGCGGTTAGTAAGTTGTTTGGAAGTAGAGGGGATTGATATAATTGACAACTCCCCTTTGGATAGTCTATGATAAAAGCAGTTAAATAGAATATTTAAACACTAGGGGTGTCCTTTTTAGGACTGAGATGAATGTCGCCATTCGATCCCTTTGAACCTGTAAGTTGATACTTGCGTAGGGAAGTGGCTAACGAATGAATCCGTGTATTCGTCACACTATAACTAGGCTAGTTATAGTGTTTTTTTGCGTTCTTATGATGAGTTAGGTGAGTTTAAAGGTCGATTTTTAAGTAGAAATCACCGTATTTAACAAAAAAATCATGATGAAAGGAATAAGCGAATGACAAGTTTTACACAAGAAATGCGGTTAAAATATGATGCTATCTGGCAACAGAGTATCCAACATCCATTTATTCAACAACTGGCAAATGGACAGTTACCAGCAGAAGCTTTTCGTTATTATTTAATCCAAGATCGTTATTATTTAGAGCATTTTGCGAAGCTTTATCAATTAATTGCAGATAAAACAACAGATCCGGAACTAAAGCAATTATTTATTGGTGAAGCAGAGGATTTTGAAAAAGGTGAGCGAGCAGTTAGAGGGAGTTTATTTAATGAATTAACAATTAGTGAGGAAGAAATTCTAAGTGTTCCAATTGCGCCAACAGCATATCATTATGTGTCCCATATGTACCGAGTATTTTATACCGAGTCCTTGACTAGCGCTATGATGGGCTTACTGCCTTGTCCATGGTTGTATTATGAAATAGGCATGGAATTAGTTAAAGTTGGTTCACCTAATGAGAGGTATCAGCGTTGGATAGAAACGTATGTTACGGAGGATTTGAAGACACATATTGAATTTTTTTGTCAAAAAATAGATGCTTTAGCGGAGCAGGCAACAGCTTATGAACGTCAACAAATGGAGCAGGCATTTATGATTAGTAGTCAAGAAGAATTGAATTTTTGGAGCATGGCATTGACACATGAAAAATGGGCTGATTCAGATGGAAATAGGGAGGAAGAATCAAATGAATAGTGAATTAGTAGAGAAAGTAAGAAGACAAAACCCTCTAGTGCATAATATTACAAATATTGTTGTTGCCAATGATTCGGCTAATGGGTTATTAGCAATTGGGGCATCGCCATTTATGTCAAATTCATTTGATGAAATGGGAGATGTTACCCAATTAGCAGATGCAATTGTATTAAATATTGGTACGTTGGATGCAAGCCAAATTACAACAATGAAGGAAGTTGGACGAATTGGCAATCAATTAAATAAACCGATTGTTTTTGATCCTGTTGGGGCAGGTGCTACGGCATATCGTAAGCAAGTGACAGAGGAATTATTAAATGAGGTCAAATTTGCTTTAATCAAAGGCAACGCGGGTGAAATTGCTGCAATTGCCAATGCAGATTGGGAAGCGAAAGGCGTTGATGCGGGTAACGGCACAGGAGATATTGCTGAGATTGCCAAACAAGTTGCTAAGCGCTATCAGTGTTTAGTTGGTGTTAGCGGTGCGGAAGATATTATTACCGACGGAGTTCAAGTGATTCGCGTAAGAAACGGCACCGATTATTTTCCAAAAATGACTGGTTCGGGTTGTTTATTGTCTTGTATATGTGGAGCATTTTTAGGAGTAGTGGATTCAGTTACTGACCTAACAGCAGTGGCGACGGCATTTACAATGTATGGGTTAGCTGGCGAATTGGCAGCGGATAAATTGCCTGAATGTTTAGTGGGCAGTTTTAGAATGAATTTGCTAGATGAATTATCGGTTATGACGGGTGAAAAACTATTTGAGAAAGGTCGAATTTACTATGACATTAGCGAAAATTAAGCAAGTCCAAGCCTTAACAATTGCTGGTTTTGATAGTGGTGGTGGTGCAGGATTGCAAGCAGATTTAAAAACCTTTCAAGAATGTAAAGTTTTTGGGACATCTGTTTTGACCGCCTTGCCGATTCAAAATACACGTGGTGTAAAAAAAGTCTATGATATTCCATTAGCAGCGATTCAAGATCAATTGGAAGTTGTTGCGGAAGATTTTAAAATTTCAGCTTATAAGATGGGAATGTTATTTACAACTGAGATTATCCAGTTAATTGCGGCATTTATTCAAGGACAAGATTTTGGTTATTTGGTAGTGGATCCAGTGATGATTGCGAAAAGTGGGCAAAAGTTATTGTTAGATAGTGCCATTACTAGTTTAATCAAGGATATTCTACCATTGGCAACGGTGATTACGCCTAATCTTCCTGAAGCAGAAGTTATTTTACAAAGGAAAATTGAAGGTTCAATTGAGATGGAGCAAGCAGCTTATGAGTTGCAACGTTTAGGTGCGAAAAATGTGGTCATTAAAGGTGGACATAGTCAGGATTTTGAGGTCTCTGCGGATGTTTTGTTACTTGACGATGGCACGATTCATTGGTTTAGTAGTCCAAGGATCGATACGGAAAATACTCATGGAACAGGGTGTACATTTTCAGCATGTATTACGGCAGAATTAGCTAAGGGCGCTAGTGTCAAAGAGGCTGTTGAAATTGCAAAGGCTTTTATTGAAGCAGCATTGAGTTATCCAATTGATGTTGGTCATGGACATGGTCCAACAAATCATTGGGCGTACAACGAAAGGAATGGATTGGATGGTTAATCAATCAAAAGAGATGATGGGAAAAATGTTAACTGTTTATTTTATAGCGGGGACTCAAGATATTGTCGAAGGCACATTGCCTGAGTGCTTAGAACAAGCTTTAGAAGCTGGAATTACGTGCTTTCAGTATCGAGAAAAAGGACGTGGCAGTTTAGCAACATATGAAGAAAGGAAAGCAATGGCCTTAATTTGCCAAAAGTTATGTCAAGATTATCAGGTTCCATTGATTATTAATGATGACTTGAAGTTGGCTTTAGAGATTGGTGCTGATGGAATTCATGTGGGGCAAAATGATGTCAGGATTCAAGAAATTATTAAGTTAAGTGAACCAACCATGTTAATCGGCTTATCTTGTCATAGTGAAAATGAAGTAAGTGCTGCCAATCAATTGTTAGAAGTGGATTATTATGGCATTGGACCTGTGTATCAAACAACTTCAAAGGTAGATGCCGAACCTGCGATTGGTGTTAGTAAGTTGGGAGAACTGACGAGGATTGCAGAAAAACCAGTAGTAGCAATTGGTGGGATTCAGTTGGGGAATGCTAAAGAAATTGATTCTCCTGTTGGGGTTGCAGTGATATCGGCTATTACTCAAGCAGAGAATATTTTGGAAGTGGTTGAAAAATTGGTGATGCGTAGTTGATATAAGTATAAAAATATAGAAAATTTATTGGATAGGGCATGATTGATATATATGAATTTCATATTATCAATCGCCTCTTTTTTTTCATAGAAAATAAGAATTAATAATATATGTATATCTTTAAAATGTATTATTTAAATATGGTTAAGCATATTTGTTATTAATTAAAAACAAACTATGTATTATTTTTGGGTTTATTGATATAATATAACATATAATCTTTTTTATTATATAGGAAATGTTAATGGATAGATTTAAGTTATACTTTATAAAAATTTGAAGGAGAAAAATAATGAATAAACAAAAAAATACAGTGAAACCCTTTTTGAGATGGGCTGGTGGGAAAAGCTGGTTGATAAAATATTTAAATAATATAATTGGAGATTTACAATTTGAAAATTATCATGAATGTTTCCTTGGTGGTGCTTCATTATTTCTTGCAATTGCTCCTCAAAAAAAAATTTTTTTATATGATTTAAACGAAGAGTTAATTAACACATATGAAATGATAAAAAAAAATCCCGAAAAAATTATTAATGAGTTGAAAATATATGAAAATAATGAAGAATTTTATTATAGTATGCGAGAAAATGAAGAGAAAAATAAATTTTTAAGAGCATCTAGATTTATTTATTTAAATAAAACATCGTTTAATGGAATATACAGAGTTAATAATGCAGGTAAATATAATGTTCCATATGGATTTAGAGATACTTATAATATTGAAGAAAAAAATTTATATGAAATAAGTTTGAGACTACAAAATGCTACTTTAATTAGTGGAGATTTTTCAATATCAAAAAAAGAAATTAAAAAAAATGATTTAGTAATACTTGATCCACCTTATACAGTTTCACATAATGAAAATGGTTTTATTAGGTATAATCAAAAGTTGTTTTCAATTAATGATCAATATAGATTAAATGATTTTATAAACTATATTAAATCTGTTGGTGCATATTATATATTGACGAATGCAGCACATGAAAAAATAATTGAAATTTTTGATAAAGAAGAAGATGAAAGATATGAACTATCTAGAGCAAGTTTAATTGGTGGGAAAAATGCTAGTCGTGGAAAAGTAAAAGAATTTGTATTTACTAATATAAGAAAAGGGGAATTTAAATGACTAAGGAATTTGAAAATATTTTAATTGGAAAAAAATTGGAATCAGAAAAAAGATCTCGTACTCAAGAATATAATTTTTTAAAGATAGAACATAAGAAAATAAATGAATATTTAGAGAATAACTGGGAGTTAGAGAAAGTTTTAAAAATAACCACTAAAATAAAAAAATTGAAATCATATAACGAATTATTTATTAATAAGTCGTGGAAGTTATTTTTTAACTTAGGCTTTGAACAGATGAATGGTAGACAAGTTCTAGTTGGTGATGTCACAATAGATATTATTGCAGCAGATGATGAAACAGTTTTATTTGTTTTTTGTGAATCTTCTAAGGAAGCTCAAAAGAGGCAAAGTTTATTAACAAGTTTGGTGAAAATAATTGAAAATAAATTAAACTTAATAAATTATGCACGGGAACAATTTCCGGGAACTAAAAAAAAGTATTCATATATATTTATGACGAATAATTATATATTACCAGATCAAGATTTAGTTTTTATGAAACAAAAAAATATTATTTATTTTAATGAAGAAAGTATAAAATATTACGAAGAATTATCAGGACATTTAGGTCGTGCAGCTAGATTTCAATTATTGGGATATTTATTTACAGGACAAAAGATACCTGGAATGGATAATAGAATACCTGCAATAGAAGGGAAGATGGGAGGGCATAAATACTATTCATTTTCAATAGAGCCAGAAAAATTATTAAAAATAGGATATGTTTTGCATAGAAATAATGCAAATAAGCAAATGATGCCAACATATCAAAGAATTATAAAAAAAAGTAGATTAAATTCAATTCAAGATTTTGTAGATGAGGGTGGTTTTTTTCCGAATTCTTTAATTATAAATATTGAAAAGGAAGATTTGAATTTTGATCGTTCGGATAAACAAGTATTGGATGCAATCTCAAGAATAGGTGTTCTGCATCTTCCACAGTCGTATAGATCTGCCTACATTATAGATGGTCAACATAGATTATACGGTTACGCTAATTCTGAATATGCCAGCAAAAATTCAATACCTGTAGTAGCCTTTGTAAATCTTGATAGAAAAGAACAAATAAAATTATTTATGGATATTAATGAAAATCAAAAGGCTGTTTCAAAAAATTTAAGGACAACTTTAAATGCGGATTTACTTTGGGAATCTGAAAATTTTTTTGAAAGGAAAACAGCATTAAAATCACAAATTTCACAAAGTTTAGGTGAGGATCTAGATTCACCATTATATCAAAGAATTATAGTAGGCGAAAATCCTAAAACTGATTATTGTAGTATTACGTTAGAATCAGTAAAAAAAGCTTTAGATGATAGTGATTTTTTAGAAAAATATGATAAAAAAAGTAATAAATTACTTGAAATAGGAACATTAGATATAGGAAATAATGATGAAACAAGTCTTATTCTTTTACGATTTTTAAAAGAATATTTTATATATATTGAAAAAGGGTTGGAGAGTGAATGGAAAGAATCAAATAAGACGAATTCATTTATTGTTATAAATTCTGGAATATATAGTCTTATTAGAATATTAAATGATATTGTTAATTATCTTGTTAAGAGAGAAAATTTTGATTTTAAAGAGATGAATAAAGAGGAAGTGAAAAATGAAATATCTCCCTATTTAGATAGTATTATAGAGTTTTATAAGTCAACATCTAAAGACGAATTGATACTAATAAAAAAAAGTTATGGTGCTGGTGGAAGGATAAAATACTGGAGAACATTACAAAGAGCAATTAATAAAAATTATCCTGAATTTTGTCCGGAAGGTATGAAGGAGTATTGGCAAAATAACGATATGCGATTTAATAATGATTCATATGATATGATTAGGGATATTGAAACTTATATAAATAAAGATTTTAAAGAGAAGTTAATTAATTATTATGGCGATGATTGGTTTAAATCCGGATTACCAAGAAAAGTATATGATGAAGCAATGCAATTAGCAGCAAGTAAAAATTATGATAAGCTGAAAGAAGATGAAGTATCACCTTGGACTTGTTTAAATACTATTCATTATAGAGAAATAGCAGTAAAAAAAGAAAACTGGCTACACATTTTTTCTAATGCTTATACAATGCCTGGAGAAGAAAAAATTTCAGGTGGTAAAGATGCTAAAACTAAGTGGATTGAAAAATTTTCTAGAATAAGAAATGAAAATCATCACACATATAGTATTACAGAGAAAGAATTTGAATTTTTAGAAAAAATAAGAACTTGGTTAATTAGAGTTTAGAATATATATAATAAAAGGGTACTAACTAGTTAATAAAAATTAGTTAGTATTTTTTTGAAATTTATTGAATAAAGATATAAATTACTCTTACTTACATGTTACTAAAAAATCTACTTATAGGTTTATATTCTATTTATTCATAAAAGGCTTCTAAAAATTAAAAGTTTGTTTCATTTTATGAAAATCACTAAATTTCTTTATACAATTTCAACGCTAACCGCAAGGCTAATGTATTCTCTTCTTGTTCCATGTTCAACTGGGTCAATGTTTTAATCTTTTCAACCCGATAAAGTAAGGTATTGCGATGGATAAATAATTTCCGTGAAGTTACGGCAATATTCAAATGATTGTTCAAATAAACGTTTAACGTTTTCACTAATTCCGTACCGTTCTCTTGATCGTAGCTAATTAGCGCATCTAAATAATGATGAGAAAAAGCCTGAGCGGTTTCTTCTGAGATTGTATCCTCTAAAAAAGCTTCAAAATAAAAGTCATTAAAGTGATAAATCCATTGGTCTTTTTTGTGATTTTTTAGAAAAGCAATCACTTTTTTTGCTTCGCGGTAACTTTTGGAAGTTTGTAAAAGTGGCGTTGTAGAGCCAATTGCACAATAAACATGGATAGGATATTTTTGAGTAATTTCTAAATAAATGACTAATTCTTCAGCAATAGTCGTTATTTTTTTATGCAAATTCGTCATAGCTAATTTTTTATCAGTACCTAAAAGCACAATCAATTGTTGTCTTTTGCTAAATGCATGAACGTGTTGATATTTTGTTTGGGTATGAGTTGAAAATGCAGCAGATAAGGATTTCATCAGGCGATCTTCTGACTGCTTTTTACGAACTAAATTTTCAGTTTCAGCAAGTTGAATGTCAATTGAAAAGATCAACACCGTATAATCTAAAGCTGGATCAAGTGAAGAATGGAAGTCATTTAATTGAGTCAGTGTTTCAATCTGACCATGTAGCAGTTGATCAAAAAAATCACGACGAATCCGATTCTCTGTTCGTTCAATTTCTACAAGGCGATTTTGTTCTAAGGCAAAAGCCATTGAGCCGTTTTCAAGAGCAATATAGTCAGAATCATTTAGCGGTCGACCCATTTGATAGACAATAATCGAGCCATAATGAATCGTATCAAAATAAACCGGCATTAAAATGCAAGTTATTTCGATTCCATTAAGGGTTAAGTGCCTAGTAAATGGTTTTTGTACTCGTTCAAAATGTTCTGGCAACGTGGCTAGCTGTTCAATGGGAAAAAGAAAATTCTCTTCAAGGGGAATTAATGAAGCAGCAATCGAGGAACCTTTTTGCTCAACTGTCATCAAAACTTTCCAGGAAGTATCGACTAAAATAATAGGGTTTTCCACCATGTTAGCCAATCCTTGGGCAATTTTTTGCATACCACCACCATGTAACGAGATTTCAAAAAATTGTGAATGGATATCAAGAGACATTTGATTTAATTCATTCATCCGCCCAGAAATTTCTGACATAATAATGGTTAAGATTTTTGAAAAGGGAATTCCATATGGAATTTCAATAATCGGTAAAGCTAGTTCATCTGCTAATTGTTTCATTGTTTGTGGAATGGTCTTTAAGTATGCTTGTGGTTTAATACAAATAGCCGAACAATTGATTTTTTTAAAACTTTTAATAAAACGTTCTTGAACTTCAGTATTTTCACTAAAGAAATAGCCTGATGTAATGACAATTTCACCAGAAGATAGCCAATCTAATGCATCCGGGTTATCTAAAATATTGACGCCTGTGACTTTATTATGAATGCCATTTTCACCAGCAACAAGTTTAAATGATTTAAAAGGAGCTAAATTTAAAATTTTTTCAACAGTGTGCATGTATTTTCCTACTTTCTCATAAGAATAAACAAGATGATTTACTTTAACTATAAGGTAGTTGGTTAAAGTATACAACTAAAATAGATTATCTTTAGATAGAATATCCGTTTTTGTAAAGGCTTACTTAAGGTAGACTATGAAGTGTAAAGAAGAGCAGGGAGTGAATGACAAAAGTGGGGTGGAAAGGATGGCTGTTTATCAAGTTGTATCAGGACCAGCAGAAATACTATTGATAATTAAATCTGGTAGGGTAAGGGGACATCTTCATAGTGTCTTTCGCAACACGTGGAATGTGTTATTAGAAGATGACTCATTATTAACTTTAGCAACTGAGGAATTGGATAATTCATCCAATACGTTACGAATCAACGGTCTATTTAATCAAGCTCCAACTATTCCAATTGGAACAGCGGTTTATAATTTAGATCAGCAATTAATAATTGGCAATCAAGTGAAAATTCAACTTACTCAGGCTAAAGAATGGCATCCAGCTGCACTTTATTTTCCGAAACAAGGCGAATGGATGCATGTTCAGGAGAATATGGATAAAGTTCAATCTTGGCTTTTGGAAGATGCTGGTAAAGGCTTTTATTTAGAGGGAAAAACGGCTACGGGATATGAACGGGCAACGGCAGAATTATTGCAAATAGAAACGAAAAAACTAATGATGTTACTAGCTGCAGAAGAATTCAACGCAGCGAGCAAGCAAGTTCACCGAGTTGCAGGGCTTGGACCGGGGTTGACGCCTTCAGGAGATGACTTTTTAGCAGGACTGTTCTTCATGCTAGCAGGGAAATCCTGCTTAAATGCTGGATATACCTCATGGATGACACACGCACTCTTTGAACTAAAGGAGAAAACCAATGCCATTAGCTATGCGGCTCTCTTTTGGGCGACAAAAGGAGTGTCTCGTGAACGAATTCATCTATTTGTTCAATCTTTGCTAACAGAATCAGATGAAAGTAAATTGAAAAATCAGATGAAAGCCGTACTGAAAATCGGTTCTTCATCTGGTAGTGATATACTGGCGGGAATCCTTGCTGGTGTAAAGTTTATCCAAATTTTAGGAGGCTATCAAAATGACAATTTTAACCAAGATTCATCCAAATACGTACGTTGATTCCGTTTCATTAATGGCGCTATCAACAAGAGCTAACCAATTAGATGGCGTGGAACAAGTGATTATTGCCATGGCAACCGAAATGAACAAAGAGGTCATGGGAAATGTAGGTCTGCTGACGGCTGAGATTTCAACTGCACAAACCAGTGATTTGGTGATTGCGCTAAGCGTAGAACATCAAGAAGACGCAGCAGAAGTGATGGAGCGGGTAGAAACATTGATGAAAGAGAAAAATACCCAAACTAAAAGTACTGGAAATGAAGTCTTTACCACAATTGAAGTGGCGAAAACAGCGAAGCCAGATGCCAATTTAGCAATGATTTCAGTCAACGGAAAATTTGCAGCTAGAGAAGCACGAAAAGCGCTGAACAATGACTTACATGTGATGATGTTTAGTGACAACTTAACGATTGCAGAAGAAGTGGAATTAAAAACGTTGGCTCATGACAAAGGGTTACTGATGATGGGACCAGATTGTGGGACAGCAATTATTGATAATATCGGTTTGTGTTTTGCCAATAAAGTCCGTCAAGGCTCCATTGGTGTGATTGCAGCATCTGGAACTGGAAGCCAAGAAATCAGTGTTCGCGTTCATGAATTTGGCGAAGGAATTTCACAGTTAATCGGGACTGGTGGCAGAGATTTGAGTGAAGAAGTTGGCGGGATTATGATGTTAGACGCGCTAGATGCACTTGAAGCCGATCCAGCAACAAAAGTGATTGTATTGGTTTCTAAACCACCTGCAAAAGCTGTCGAAGAAAAAATCTTAGCTCGCGCCAAAGAACTGACAAAACCAATTGTGGTTTGGTTTATTGGTAGCGAATTGAGAGAGAATGAAAAAAATGTTCACTTTGAAAAATATTCTAAAAAAGCGGCATTAAAAGCAGTTGAACTAGCTGGTATTGATTTGGCTAAGTTAGATAGTCACCCGTTGAATCTGCCTTTAATTGCTGAAGTACAGCAAAAATTAGTATCAGAGCAAAAGTATATTCGCGGACTATTTACTGGAGGCAGTTTGTGTGATGAAGCGATGTTTCTAGCAATGGAATCATTTGAGGATGTGTATAGCAATTTGTCGCGAGATAAACAGCACTTGTTAAGTTATAGTGATGCCAGTAAACACCATACATTTATTGACTTTGGTGCAGATGAATTTACCAACGGCAAGCCACATCCCATGATTGATCCATCAAATCGGATTGAGCGTTTTAAAGTAGAAGCAAAAGACCCATCAGTCGGTGTGATTGTGATGGATTTTGTTCTCGGATACGGTGCCAACGCAGATCCGGTCGGTGTATTATTACCAGAAATGAAAGCAGCTAAAGAGCAAGCAGAAAAAGAAGGCAGACACTTAGAAATCATTGGTTATGTCTTAGGAACAGAACTTGATGCACAAAACTTAGACGAACAAATTGAAAAATTAACATCAATCGGGGCAACCTACGCAAGTAGTAGTCAAAATGCAGGCTTACTTGCGCGAGAATTTGTTATGAAAGGGGCAAAACAATGAGTAAAATAAGTGAACTATTTACCACAGAACCTGTTGTTATTTCATTGGGAATTGAAGCTTTTCAAGAGGATCTTGTAGCACAAGGAGTAGATGCAACCTATCTGGATTGGACACCACCAGGTCGCGGGAAAGAAGCTATTTTAGAAGCATTAAAAATCATTGAAACAGACACACTACAAGCCAAAATCGCTGCAGCAAATGAAGAAGCCGTTAGCCGTATTACAGGTTCACAAGTGTTCTTAACAGGCTATGATCAAGCCATTAATGTGGTGCCAGGCATGAAGAAAAATATGATTTTACATGCAGGACCACCGATTACTTGGAATAAAATGAATGGACCAATGCAAGGAGCTGTCAAAGGCGCACTTGTTTTTGAAGGCTTGGCAAAAGATTTAGAAGATGCAGAACGAGTGGCAGCCTCAGATGAAATTATTTTTTCTCCATGTCATGAGCATCAATGTGTCGGTTCAATGGCAGGGGTAACGTCAGCTTCCATGTTTATGCATATTGTTGAAAATCGGACTTATGGCAACCTTGCTTTCACTAATTTAAGTGAACAAATGTCTAAGATTTTAAGAATGGGCGCAAATGATGAGAGTGTGATCACACGTTTAAAATGGATGCGAGATGTCTTTGGTCCAATGTTAAGAGATGCCATGAAGTTATCTAAAAAAGGCATTGATTTGCGATTGATGTTAGCGCAAGCGATTCATATGGGAGACGAGTGTCACAACCGCAACAATGCTGGAACTACTTTGCTGATTCAAGCGTTGACACCTCTCATTATTCAAACAGATTATTCGATTAGCCAAATGAAAGAAGTTTTTGATTTTGTAGCAAGTAGTGACTATTTCTCTGGTCCAACCTGGATGGCGATGTGTAAGGCAGCACTAGATGCAGCGCAAGGCATACCTTATAGTACAGTTGTTACAACTATGGCACGTAATGGTACTGAATTTGGGATTCGTGTCAGTGGGATTGAAGGCAATCCTTGGTTTATTGGTCCCTCTCAAAAAGTCATCGGTCCAATGTTTGCTGGTTATAAACCAGAAGACGCAGGACTTGATATTGGAGATAGTGCGATTACAGAAACGTATGGGATCGGTGGATTTGCCATGGCAGCAGCGCCTTCAATTGTATCGTTAGTCGGAGGTACGATTGATGATGCTCTTCAATTCTCTGTTGAAATGCGTGAAATTACCACTGCAGAAAATCCAAATGTAACCATTCCAGCACTGAGCTTTATGGGAATTCCTTCAGGGATTGATATTGTCAAAGTGATGCAATCCAATACACTACCGATTATCAATACAGCGATTGCCCATAAAGAAGCGGGAATTGGTATGATTGGAGCGGGGATTACCCATCCACCTGTAGAAGCATTTGAACAAGCATTAATGGCCTTTAGTAAACAATACGCGGAAAATAAATGAGGTGAAAAAGATGAATGGAACAGCATTGGAAGCCAACCTTTTAGAGGCTGTAAACAAAGAGAATCAACATGAGGTGGAGGCGTTATTTGCCCAAAGAGCAGCTGTGAATTGTGCTGACGAGTTTGGACAGTCGCCGCTGATGTTAGCTGTCAAAAAAAACAACCTGACGCTGGTAAATGTCTTATTAGCGCAAGGTGCTGATCCAAATCAACGAGACAACACGCAGTTAAGTCCCTTTATTTGTGCAGCAGCCAATGGACGAGATGAAATGGTCACAGAGATGATTGCGCATGGGGCAGATTTGCCCTCTGTCAATCGTTTTGGAGGCACCGCTTTATTGCCATCTAGTGAAAAAGGGTTTATCAGAACGGTTGAAATTTGTTTGGAAGCGGGTGTTCCTGTGAATCATGTCAATCGCTTAGGCTGGTCAGCATTGTTAGAAGCTGTGATTTTAGGCGATGGTGGAATTTTGTACCAGAATATTATTCGGGAACTATTGGAACACGGCGCTGATTCTTTACAAAAAGATTTTGATAATAAAACGCCACTGGATTACGCTGTTGAACGCGGTCAAACGGAAGTCGTTGCCTTGATAAATGGAACAGCAACAGAAGTCCCTGTTTTTGTAGCAATTCGGACGGCAATTAAGAAGAATCAATTTAAAGAAGCGAATACTCTTTTGTCAGAAGTTCATTTACATGAGATTAATTTACAGAAAAAATGGATTTATTACCAAGGATATTTGGCAGAACGAATGAAAGAGAATGAAAAAGCAGTAAGTTTCTATCAAGAAGGGCTGATTCATTATCCTGAATTTGCTTTTTATCTAGCGAATATGTATCGTAAAATAAATCAACCAGAAAAAGTATTAGCCACTTATGATAAAGCGATAGCAGCTAGTCAAGATTATTTCTTCCGCTATCATAAATCCAATTTTTTAAGAGACCAAGGTAGACATGAAGAAGCCTTAGTTGAAATGGACCAATTAGTGGCGACGTATCCTGATCGTACTGATTTTTATTTTCACCAAGCCAATAGTTTCCGCAGTTCGGGTCATCATCAAGCAGCGATAAAAGCAATGGATGAAGCTATCAAACGCCAACCAACTAATCCATTATTTAGTGAACATCGAACAACCTCTGAACAACTACTGAAATCATAAAAAGAGATGGAGGCAACGAAAATGGAACAGGTACAAAATAACGTATTAGAAGAGGAACGAGGGTATTCGGCTGATCTTTTGCCTAAGACAGGAGCCGAAAAGAACTGGGGCACGTTTAATTATATGACTTTATGGATGGGTGCTGTGCATAATATCCTATCTTACATGACCGTTGCAGGATTTTTCTTATTAGGTCTGAATACTAAGCAAGTTCTGGGGGCAGTGATGCTCTCAGCCTTGATTGTATCGGTTTTCTTCGTACTAAATGGATATGCATCTGCTAAATATGGCTTGCCGTTTCCAATGTTATTGCGTTCCGTATTTGGTGTAAAAGGCGCCATTATTCCTTCGATTTGTCGGGGACTTGTTGCAGGTGTTGTTTTCTTTGGAACGCAAAGTGTTGTGAGCGCCCAATCATTAGATGTGCTTTTTTCTAGAATTTTCCCAGGATATTTGAATATAGGTGGTGGGGCAAGGGTTTTAGGCTTACCGGTACCAACGATGTTAAGTTATGTACTAGTCTGGTGTGTAACAGTAGGTCTTTTCCTAGGTGGCACAAAAGTATTAGATAAATTCGGTACGTGGTCTTCACCAATTGTTTATGTTTTTATTATTGGTGCAGCAATTTGGACGATTCAAATTGCGGGAGGATTTACACCGATTTTAAACTATACACCGGCAAATGCAACGACAAGTCCTCTTGTTTTTATTGCTTGTGTAAGCGCTTTGGTTTCTAACTGGGCTGGACCTATTGTAAATATTGGAGATTTTACGCAGAAGGCAAAATCAATCAAATCAATGGCAATTGGCTTGCCTTTAGGTTTTATCTTATCCTATATCTTATTCGCCATTACTTGCGTAGGCTTAATCGCTGGCACGCAAATTGCTTTTGGTGAACCTATTTTTAATATTGTAAATGCATTTGATAAAATTGAAAATACATTTGCGGTTTTTGTCTTAATTTTAGCATTAAATATGGGTGCCCTTGCGTTTGTGGTGTTTGGTAATTTATTCCCAGCGGGTTTGCAAATGGCATCCCTATTTCCAGGAAAATTAGATGTAAAAAAAGCAGGTATTTTGACAGCCGTAATTGGAACCTTGATTTTACCTTGGAAATTAGTTGAAAATGCATCAACATTATTCTATTTCTATGGCTTCATTGGTTCGATGTTTGGTCCAATTGTTGGTATTATGTTATCTAGTTTTTATTTTGAACATCACAAATCGGTTGATTTAAAAGAAATCTATGTAGCTGAGGGTGAGAATGGTCGTTTTAAATCGGGGTATAATAAGATTGCGATGATTACGTTAGGCATTAGCTTTGTTGTATCGATGTCCGGTGCTTTTTTACAAGGAGTTCCGTTCTTGAAAAGTTTAAATGATTTTGCCTTTTTCTCAGGTTTGATTGTATCCTTTATTTTATATACAATTTTAAGTAGACGTTCAATAAACAAGGAGGTTAGGAACTAATGGATTATATGAAATTAGCAGCAGATGCGACAATTGATGGCATGAAAAAAGGGTTTGGCGGTCCATTTGGCGCAACCTTAGTGAAGGATGGTGAAGTGATTGTCTCTGTTAGCAATACAATGATGCGAGATACAGATCCTTCTGCTCATGCAGAGATGGTAGCCATTCGTGAAGCTTGTAAGAAATTAGGGCGGATCGATTTATCAGATTGTGAGATTTATGCAACGTGTGAACCTTGTCCAATGTGTATGGGAGCGATTTTATGGGCAGGCATTCCTAAGGTTTATTATTCCAACACACGCGAAGATGCAGCAAAACATGGGTTTTCAGATAAGCATTTACGAGAGTATCTAGATGGACGTAATGAAACACACGTGGAGATGATTCAACGGAATGATTGCCCAGCTTGCGACAATCTATGGCAAGAATTTGAACAGTTACAAGTTGAAAAATAAGGAAGATTAGCATTCTATCGACCATTATCGGTGGATAGAATGTTTTTACTTTGTGTAATAGACTTAATTTAGCCAATAAACGGTTGACAATTATTTTAGAGCATGTTAAATTATGCGGTGTAGAGTAATCGTATACCCAATGATAATTTTTAATTAAATCATTTGCTGAGATAGATTCTAACAGTCAGGAGCATCCTACACTATGAATAAAAAAACTGTTTCAATTAAAGAGATTGCGAAACTTAGCGGGGTTTCTGTAGCAACCGTTTCAAGAGTCATTAATAATAATGGTCGTTTTTCAGAAGAAACACGTAAAAAAGTTTTAAAAGTCATTAAAGAAACCAATTATGAGACAAACAGTATTGCTAAAAGTTTGCGAATGAGAAAATCCAATACAATTGGGATTTTAGTTCCAGATATTAGCAACTCTTTTTTTGCCAATGTGGTTCAGGAAATTGAAAGCATTTTATTTGAACAAGGTTATTCAACGATTATTTGTAATACGGATCGTAATGAGGAAAAAGAGCTGGCTTATCTGCGGATGTTAGAAGGCAAAATGATTGATGGCTTAATTGTGATTTCTGGGGTAAAAGAGTTTGGTACGGCAACTATGAATAAGACTATTCCCTTAATTTGTATTGATCGTAAACCGCAAGATACTCAGAATACGATTATCATTGAATCGAATCACTATCAGGGAGGATTTATTGCCACTGAAGAGTTAATTAAGCAAGGGTGTAAAAATATTGCCATTATTATTCATCGTGATTTTCTGTCATCATCGAAGGAACGTTTGGCGGGTTACAAAGATGCTTTAAAGAAGAATAATCTTGCATTTAACCCTGATAATGTGATTCATATAAAGGCAACTGGCAACGTTTCGCGAACAGAAATTGCGAAACAAGCATTAGTTGAACGGTTTAAGCAAGGTGAATTTTTTGATGGAATCTTTGCTTTAAATGATCGTTTAGCAATTGGAGCTATTCATGCAGCGAAGGAGTATCAATTGAACATCCCAGTGGATCTTAAGATTGTGGGATTCGATAATGATCCTATTTCTAAATATTGTAGTCCAACTTTATCCACTATTAAGCAGGATAATCGTGTGATTGCTCAACAAGCATGTACGTCGTTATTACTAGCAATTGACACGAACTATGCTGAAATAGAAAAACATCAAGTCATTCCGGTGAGCTTGATTGTTCGAGAGTCAACTTAAAGAAAAGAAAGGTTCTTTTCTTTTTAACAGTTGAGTAATCGTTTACCTAATGGTGTTTAGCATTAAAAAAGTAGGAGGTAGATGTAAAAGAATTAATTTTTTAACAGATTTGAGAAAACGTTTACCCAATATCTAATAAAATGGAGGAACTATTATGAATAAATTAATTTGTCCGTCAATGATGTGTGCTGATTTTAGTCAATTAAAAGAGGAGGTCCAACAGTTAGATCAAGCGGGTACAGATATTTTCCATATTGATTTTATGGATGGTGTCTTTGTTCCTAATTTTGGGATGGGCTTACAAGATTTTGAATTGATTCGTAAATCCACTGAGAAGTTAGTCGATGTGCATTTGATGATTCAACATCCAGCGGAATATGTGGAAAGGTTTGCAGATATGGGAGCGGATATTATTTATTTTCATCCAGAAGCAGATCAACATCCTGCGCGAACGTTAGACAAGATACGTGCAAAAGACAAAAAGGCTGGGATTGCTATTAATCCTGGAACATCGATTGAAACAATTCAAGAGTTATTGCCATTAGTGGATTATTTAATGGTAATGACCGTAAATCCTGGTTTTGCTGGACAAAAATATTTAGGCTATGTCGATCAAAAAATTGAAAAATTAGCGACATTAAAAAATCAGCATCATTATGAGATTATGGTGGATGGAGCAATTTCTTCAGAGCGTATTCGTAATTTAAGTCAAAAAGGTGTCACGGGATTCGTTTTGGGAACTTCGGCACTATTTGGTAAGGAACAAAGTTATCAAGAAATTATTACCCAATTAAAAGGAGGAAATTAAGATGAAACTAGCAATTGGCAGCGATCATGTAGGAATTGAGTTAAAACCAGCGATTATTGAATATGTGAAAGAATTAGGTCATAAGGTTGAGGATTTTGGACCCTATTCAGCAGAGCGCACAGATTATCCGATTTATGGTAAAAAAGTTGCAGAAGAAGTAGCCGCTGGGAATTTTGATGGTGGGATTTTGATTTGCGGAACAGGTGTTGGGATTTCGATTACAGCTAACAAAGTTCAAGGAATCCGAGCGGTTGTTTGTAGTGAACCTTATTCAGCAAAATTATCCAAAGAACATAATAATACCAACATTGTTGCCTTTGGTTCGCGAGTTATTGGTAGTGAATTAGCTAAAATGATTGTCAAAGAATGGTTAGAGGCTGAATTTGAAGGTGGCCGTCACGAGAATCGAGTGAAGATGATTACTGATATTGAAAAAATAAACTGAAAGAAGGAGGAACATTCTGAGTTATGAAAAGGTAGCTCATTCAGGAAATCGTTACTCAAGTTGGTAGTGCAGCGACTATTGATTCATTGTATAACAAGAGTAAGATTTACCTTAAATGATTCTAAAATACTTAATAAAAATGAAATTGAAAAAATAGAAAGAGTCAAAGCAGAAGCCGTTAATTTAATGATTAAATAAAGGTGGAAAACCAAGAGGCTGAGATATAAATCTAGAACGTGAAACAAAATTAATTTTTAAGGTTGCTTCACGTTTAGTTACTTTAATTTTCTTTAGTTTGCAATAATAGCTGCCAAAGTTTTTCAAATAATTCTAAATAGCCATCATTTTCCCAACGGTTGGCAAAATAAGGATTATGGAAGTAAACAAAAGCTGTTAGGATTGCTTCACCAAAATTGATCCATCCGCTGATTTCTTCGGCTTTTTTTGCGAGATGGTGTAGATGCTGCGTCACTAAGTCAGAATTTTTTTCAATGTAATCTGTATAAAGTAGAAACATCCGTTTATCTGTTTTATAGAGAGCTTTTTTTGTCTGTGCTAATAACCAAAGCCACTCATGTAAAGCTTCGGTTTTAGTCAGCGAAGCTTCTGGTTTCCAAGCTAAAATAGGGTCAGAAGTTTCAGCAAGCCAATGTAGTGCTAATTTTTGAAATAAGTCTTCTTTATTTTTATAATGCTTATACAGCGCTGCATGAGTGACACCTAAGCGTTTGGCAATATCATAAAGTGTTGTCTTTTCCATGCCTTTTTCATAAATAATCATTTCAGTCATAGTTAATATTTTTTCCTGTGTTAATTTTGCCATAAATGCACCTCAAATCCATTGTTTCTTCGTTTATTAGTATACACTAATTTTATAAGGTTACAAATTGTTGACAAAGTAACTAAAAAGCGTATAATCCAATCCAAGAAGTTACTTTTTTAAAAAATAGTAACTTTTGTGAATTTGACTATAAAGGAGTAGATAAAAATGACCAAGCAAACAACAAAACGGGTAGCACTTATTATTGGTGGGACTGGTGGAATTGGTAAATCAGTTGTAGAAAAGCTAGCCAAAGAAGGGTTTGCCGTAGCAATTCATTATGCAAGCAATCAAGGAAAAGCTAATGATTTGGTAAAAGCAATTATAAATCAAGATGGTGAAGCAATTAGTGTTGGTGGTGATAGTAGTAATGAAGAAGCGATGAAAGAAGTCTTTCATTCTGTTGAGGAACATTTCGGTGGGATTGATGTTGTAGTAAATACGGCAGGAATTATGTTGTTAAGTCCGATTGCTTCTTTAGAGCTAACGGATTTAGATAAAATCTATCAAACCAATATTCGTGGTACCTTTATTGTTTCTAAATATGCCGCTCAAAACATTCGTTCAGGCGGTGCATTAATTAATTTTTCAACATCTGTAACTAAGACACAATTTCCAACTTATGGTGCTTATGTTGCAAGTAAGGCAGCGGTGGAATCTATGACCTTAATTTTGGCTAGAGAATTACGAGGAAAAGATATTACCGTTAATGCCGTTGCTCCTGGTCCAACAGCAACCCCTCTATTTTTAGATGGAAAAACAGAAGAAGCCATCCAACAATTAGCACAGGCGACTCCCCTTGAACGTTTAGGACAACCAGAAGATAGTGCTGAAATAGTGGCATTTTTAGCAGGTCCAGCTCGTTGGATCAATGGACAAGTGCTTTTCACCAATGGTGGCTTAGCCTAAACAAAAACGGATGAATTCACTACACCATGTAATGAATTCATCCGTTTTGATCTTTAATTTTCTCCACGTGAAAGAATATATAGAAAGTAAGGAGCACCGATAATGGAAACTAGAATCCCTGCTGGCATTTCAGCTGGAGAGATGACCACACGACCTAAAGTATCCGCAACAATCAATAAAGAACTTCCTATTAAAGCTGATAAAGGCAATAAATAACGATGGCGACTACCTACTAATTGACGAGCCAAATGAGGTGCTAATAATCCAATAAACCCGATACCTCCACTAACTGAAACACTTACACCAGCAATTGCAACCGCAATACTTAATAGTATCACTCGTTCTTTTTCTAAATTAACGCCTAGTCCAATAGTGGCTTCTTCACCTAAACTAAATAAATCTAATACTTTAGCTTTACGAAAGGCTAAAGGAACTAAGATAACTAACCAAAGTAAAAGAACCCAGACAAAGACCCAACTAGAACCCCAAATACTCCCCGCAAGCCAAGTTGTAATAAATTGATACTTAGTTGGTGATAATCTTAAAGTGAAAACAATCATTAAAGCAGTAATCCCGGCAGCTACTGCAACCCCAGTTAGCACAAATCTAGTTGTTGTAATGCCCTCGCCTTTTTTATATGAAAGCAGATAAATAAGCAGAGTGGCTACTGCTGCACCAATAAAAGCAATGATAGGTAAAAGAAAAACGGAGCTACCTGAGGCAGAAGAGAAGTAAGTGACAAATAATAAAACAGCAATTCCAGCTCCAGCGTTAATTCCTAATATTCCTGTATCAGCTAAAGGATTTCTAGTGACACCTTGTAAAATACAGCCTGAAATAGCCAAGCCCGCACCAACTAAAATAGCTAAACTAATTCTAGGCAAACGAAAATCATAAAGGATTAATTCTTGTTGTGAGGTTCCATTTCCAATTAAGGTTTGAAAAATTTCATTTGGCGATAACGTCATTAGCCCTGTATTCATGCTAATTAAAAAACATAGCCCGATAAAAATTAGTAATAGCCCAATCGTTAGCCAATAAGTTTTTTGCTTAAATCGATTACTCATACAGAACGACCTCCATTTCTCGCTAAATAAAGAAAGAAGGGAATACCGATTAAAGAAATCAAGGCACCAAAAGGCGTTTCAAATGGAGGGTTAATCAGTCGTGCACCTAAATCAGCTAGCACCACTAATACTCCACCTAAGAGGGCAGAACAAGGAATCACTAAACGATAATCATTTCCTACCAAACTACGCGTCATATGAGGGATAAGTAAGCCAACAAAACCAATAGGTCCAACAACTGATACAGAGGCACCTGCTAAAATTAAAACAATCCCCATTCCTAAAAAACGAATCAAAGTGACATTTTGACCTAAACTAATGGCAACCTCTTCTCCAAGGTTTAATAAGGTGATGGATTTAGCTAAGAAAATAGCACCGATAAAGGCAACAATCAACCAAGGTGTCATAATTTTTAGATTTTCCCATGTAGCGCTAGCTGTTCCACCAACATACCAAAAAGCCAAGTCTTGTCCAGTATTTTTATAGAGGGAAATAGCTTGGCTAAGGGAAGCTAATAAGGCACTAACAGCTGTTCCAGCTAAGATTAGCCGTAAAGGAGTGAAACCACCTCGACCAAGAGAGCCAATACCATAAACTAACAAGGCACCTAACCCAGCACCTAAAAAAGCCAATAAAATTAAATAAAGATAAGGTAGTTTTGGGAAAAAAGCAAAAGAGATTGCCATCATTAATGAAGCTCCGGCATTTAAGCCTAACAGACCAGAATCGGCTAATGGATTTTTGGTCATTCCCTGCATCATTGCTCCAGCTACAGCCAGACTTCCGCCAACAAGAGCTGCACCTATTACTCGTGGAATTCGGATGCTCCGAATAATTTGCTGACTAGTTTCTTCTTTTTGAAAATCAGTTAGGGCCTTAATGACAGTTTGAAAATCAATATTGGCTGCACCTAAAGAGATTGATAAGAGCATCACAAAAAGTAACAAGCACAGTCCAAATGATAAAATCCAAATAGAGCGAGTACGGTATTTTTTTTGAATAGGTAGTAGTGTATTTTCTTGATTCATAGAAAAGCTCCTTATATCGTTGTTTCGGTGCTTAATTCGTAGGTAAGGCAAATCGGATTGCCATTTTGTGGAGAGGGAATTAAGGTTGCTTCAATATCAAAAATCGTTTTTAAATTAGCAACAGTCATCACTTCTTTTGGTGTACCAGCAGTGACTAAAGCGCCGTCTTTCATGGCAATCATATGATGGGCAAAGCGAGAAGCGTGGTTTAAATCATGAATCGCCATAATAATCGTGCGTTCTTCATCTTGATTTAACTTTTCCAATAATAATAAAATATCCAATTGATGGGCCATATCTAAATAAGTAGTAGGTTCATCTAAAATTAGAATGTTTGTATCTTGGGCTAATGCCATTGCAATCCAAACACGTTGTCGTTGTCCACCAGAAAGAGCATCCACATTTTGGTTTTTGATTGAGCTTAAGCCAGTCATCTCAATTGCCCAATGAATTTTTTCATGATCTAAAGTGGAAAGCGTACCAAATCCCTTTTGATAGGGAAAACGTCCATAGGAAACGAGTTCAAAAACCGTTAGTCCTTCAGGAACTTCCATTGATTGAGGGAGAATCGCCATTTTTTTGGCTAATGCTTTTGTTTTATAGTGTTGAATTTTTTGACCATCCAGATAAATGGATCCACTTTGTGTTTTTAGTAATCTAGAAATTGATTTTAATAATGTGGATTTCCCACATCCATTTGGTCCGATTAAGGTGGTTATTTTTTTTTCGGGAATTTCTAAAGTTAAATCGTGAATAATTGGTTTGTTTCCATAACTGGCGATTAGATGTTCAGTTGTAATGGCAGTCATAAAAGGATTCCTTCTTCCTAGTGATAATGGTTCTCACTGTTATATCTCTTAAATTATAGTAGAGTGAAAAGTAAATAGCAACTGAAATTTAAAGATGTAGACAGGATAGCTGAACATAAAAAATATTGACATAGTCAATTAAATAGCTGACAATGAGAATGCTTATCAGTTAGAAATAAGGAGGAAATTTAATGAAGAAAAATAAAATAGTGATTTGGACAGCTCTAATACTAATGTTAGTTTTAGCTGGGTGTCGAAATACAGAAAATCAAAAGGCCGGCTCAAGTAGTGAGACAACGAGTGCTGTAGCAGAACCAAGGGAATTAAAGGATTTTTTAGGAAATCAAGTTAGTGTTCCGGCAACACCAAAGCGTGTGATTGGCTCGTATTTAGAAGATTATCTGGTTGCATTGGGTGTTACGCCAGTTGCTCAATGGTCGGTAAATGACGGAAAATCCATTCAAAATTATTTGGAAGGTTCACTAAAAAATGTTCCAACAATTGCCCATGATTTACCTTTTGAAGCTGTAACTAGCTTTAAGCCAGACTTGTTATTAATTTCCTCATCAGGAACAGTTGAAGGTGGCAAATACGATCAATATGCGAAAATTGCGCCAACTTATGTTGTGGAAAATGGTGAAACGGTAAATTGGCGGGATCAATTAATCGAAGTTGGGAACGTTTTGAATAAAAAAGCAGATGCTGAAAAAGTTTTAAAAGAATATGATGAAAAAACGAAAACAGCTAAAGCGGATATCAAAAAAGCTACAGCAGGTGAATCTGCAGCTGTTATTTGGGTAGTAAACAATGCCGCATTTATGGTAAGTGAAAAAACTTCAAGTGGAGCGGTTTTATATGGTGAATTAGGTTTGAAAGTTCCTAATCTAGTTAAAGAAATTTCAGAGAAGGCAACGGCAAATTGGTCAGCTGTTTCTTTAGAAAAATTAGCCGAGTTAGATGCGGATAACATTTTCTTAGTCAATAGTGATCGTGCCAATGGTGCAGCAATGTTAGAGGATGCTATTTGGAAAAATATTCCAGCTGTAAAAAATGGACGGGTGTATGAATTTGGTCCTGAGACAAGTTGGTTATATACAGGTCCAATTGCCAATGGTCAAATTATTGATGATGTCTTAGCAAGTTTAGTGAAGAAAGATAGATAAAATAGAAACGATTCTGAGAGTTGAAAATACGAAGCCATTCGTATTTTCAACTCTCAGAATCATATTTAGGATACAAAGAGGAGAGTCTCTCAAATACATCAGGACAAAAAAGACGTCAACGCAAGGCACACATATAGAACTAAATAAGAGAAAAAACGAATTTTATTTAATCTTGTGATATAATTAATTATAAGGAATTACAAATTTTTTAATTTTTACAGGAGGATTTAAAAAATGACCGAGATTAAACATGATTCACAAAAAGCGCTTGCTTTTTCTAGTGGATTGGTTCTGCCTTCAATGGCACCCTATTCAGTTGGGAATACATCCATTTCCGCTTCTGATGGAAGTGCAGTGAAAGACAGCCAAAGTGTTCTTACACAATTAACGAATCTCACGGAAAAATTTGAAACTAGTACTCAAACTGATGGGAAAAATATTCTAGCAATGAGTGATTCTTATGAGAAAACCGATGCAGAAATAAAGCAGGTATTTTCTAAATGAAGGACAAATTAGACTCACACACAATTTCAAAACAGCTCCAACAAGTTGATGATGAAAAAGTTGAATTATCAAAAAAGAAGACTCTATGGGAAGAGTATCAGGATCATTGGGATTACATACAGCAACAAGAACAAGATGTATTAGGTGAAGTGGATTATCTTAGCCAACAGACAGCCTCTGCCAGAGATGCCTCACAACAATTAGACTATTTTGAAGAAGAACGTAGGAAACATAGCCATTTTATTGCCAAGATTGAGGATGAATTTGACCAAAAGAAAAAGAAGCTTATTACATTAGAAGATGATTTAAATGAAGATTATTTTAAAGCCAAAAAGAAGGAGGCTGCCAATGACTAGATTTAACTACACCGAAGTCAAGGCGGCATACGCGGCGGTTCAAACGGCACGAGTCACTTATTTACCGACCTTTTCAAAAATCGAAAAAACCGTTGATGAGTTCACCACTTCACCTGATTTAACAGGTCTTGGTTGGGATGCCGCCAAAGAAGCACTCTCCCCCTATACAGTTGTGTCGAAAGCGTTGTATAATTATCACTGTGACTTCGGTGAAATCTCCGCCGCCTTTCTCGCTAGTTTTGAAAGTGAAGTTGGCGAAACAACCAAGGTTTTAGATACTGATCAATTAAGAGATTTACAAGATAGACTGAATCGGATCCAACAAGAAAAAGCTGATTTAATGGAGAATATCGCCACTAATATTTTAAGTGGAATGATGGATACTGCTGGAATTGGTGTTTTTTACAAAGATTTTCAGATTGGACAAACCCAGAAAAAAGTCGATTTATTGGAAAAGTACGAAACCTTTGAAACCAATCATGCCAATGATTTTACGGAACTTGTGGCACTTGGAAATGAATTAGAACAGGCAATGGATGATTTAGGAAAAAGTAAGAGTTTTGATAAGAAAACTGGAGCTTACACCTATGTCGATTGTTCTGGAAAAGACTGGTATAAAAAGATTTCTGACTATAACACCGCCTCCCCTACTCAGCGGATTGAGATTGTCCAAACGGATGAATATGGCTATGGGTTGAAAGTTTATATCGATGGACATTACAGCAAACAAGCTTCGGACAATCTCATGTATGCCCAATCGCAAGACTATTTGAAGGAAATGGGGATGACCGCTGTCACAATGACTGGCGAATTAACCGGTGCATATGATGTTTACCGTCTATTCACTGGAAAAGATCCACTAACGGGTGATAAAACAGGGCGCTTAGAAGCGGGACTTTGGACAGCCATCTTGTTATTACCACAAGCCAAAATGGTCATGGCAGCGAAGGAATTAAAAGCTGGAAATAAGGCACTTAAAGGGTTAAATTTGACAGAAAAAGAATTGAAACTGTTGAATAAAGCTGAGTATTTTGAGGATGTTGGGAAACTTGAGAAAGTTAGTGGGACTGGAACACAGATTGGAAAACATTCTGTAGAAACTTTAAATAGAGACCAAACTAGGACAATAGTTGAAAATCTTTTAGACAATGGAGAAATAAGCTTAAAAGATTTACAAAATATGATTCCAGAAGGTACTCCAAATACATTTAAGCCTACAGATACAATGAAAAATGGTGCGAAATATGAATTTCAATTATCTGATGGTCAGAAAGCTATTGTTAGATGGCATGAACCGGATCCTGTTGCAGCAGCCAAGTTTCCAGATTCAGCATCAGGTTCAAGATGGACAGCTCAAATTAAGATAGGAAATAAACAAGTAACTATTGATGGATTATGGACGAAAAAGCAAAACTTAAATGAAGTTCATGTTCCAATTCAAGGGAGGTAATACAATGGGAAAAGTTATGAAAAAAGAAGATTATTCTGAAATGCCATGGCTGTCTGCAGATAAATTATATTTATTATTTGAACAAGCTCTCATGGACTTTAAAAATAAAAAATTAACTAAGAAAGAATTTTTTGATATTCTGGACGAATTGATGATGAGGCAAGGAGATACTTACGAAAACTTAAAAGAACCTTTGAGAAGTAAACTAGATAGTGTTTTATGTAGTTTATGGAATACAGAAAATTATGATGATGTAGATATCATTACATCATTACTAATAAATTTAGGATTGAAAAAGACTTATACTAAAATGAAAAAATCTATTAAAGATAATACAAATATATCTTCAGAAATACTTGAAGAAATAGAAGATACCATTGAAGAGGTTGGGGATAATATAGAAGATCCTTATCATGATTACATGAAGGAAACAACAGAACCCGATCCCGAATAATCGATAAAATAAAAAGACACCCTATGGATGATTTAGGGAACACTAAATCATTTGATAAGAAAACTGGAACTTACACCTATGTCGATTGTTCTGGAAAAGACTGGTACAAGAAGATTTCTGACTATAACGACGTCTCCCCTACTCAGCGGATTGAGATTGTTCAAACGGATGACTACGGCTATGGATTGAAAGTTTATATTGATGGACATTATAGCAAACAAGCTTCGGATAATTTGATGTATGCCCAATCGCAAGACTATTTGAAAGAAATGGGTAGGACCGCTGTCACAATGACTGGAGAATTAACTGGTGCGTATGATGTTTACCGTCTATTCACTGGAAAAGATCCGCTAACGGGTGACAAAACGAGTCGTTTAGAAGCTGGACTTTGGACAGCCATCTTGTTATTACCTCAAGCAAAAATGGTGATGGCAGCGAAAGAACTAAAAGCTGGAAATAAGGCTCTTAAAGGGTTGAATTTGACAGAAAAAGAATTGAAACTGTTGAATAAATCTGGGTATTTTGAGGATGTTGGGAAGCTTGAGAAAGCTAGTGGGGCTGGAAAACTAAAAAATCCAGAGATAGGAAATAAACTTGACTATCTTTTCGGAAAAGCCAAGGGAAATAAACACAACATTCAAAGGTCACAAACTATGCAAAGTGAGTTAAGTAAGATTGGTATTTATGATACGCCAAGTAGCAGAGAACTTTTGAATAATCATTTGAAAAATGTAGTGAATGATTCTTCAAATATTTTAAAAATAGAATCTAGGAGCTATATAGCTAAGGAGTTACCTGGTACACCAACAGTAAATTATACAGCTACTGTAAGAGAGAGCTTTTTAAAAGGTCCTAACGGAGGCGTAAAAATAGAATCTGTTTGGGATGGAGATAGACTACTAACGATAATTGTTAAAGGTGGGAAATAAATGAATTCTTTTGAGAAAAAATCTTATGAATCAGCGGTTGAACTAGAACAAAGCTTAGATGAAAATTCTTTTTTATTCAGTGAAGAAATTTCTGAAAGTAACAAATTCATAAAATTTAGTAATAATTTGGTTGACATAGGATTTATTTACTATGATGTAGGTTTGGAGCCCCAGATAAAGTTGTTAACTTTATCAAATAATATATTCGTAGGAATAAACAGCATTTATGCTTGTCTAGACTATACCACTAAGACTGTATTGTTTGAAGAAAAATTGCCTTCTCTGTTATATGAAATAATGATAGATTCAGATTCTAAATATATTGTATTCATTTGTGAATTAGATGTATTTGTTTATGAAAATGGCGGTTCTTTATTATGGAGTATGGGATTTAGAAATGTAATCGAAGATTACTACTTAGAGGGAACAGAATCCATTGTTATTGAATGTGATGATGGTGATAAAACAACATTTTCTCTAGAGTCAGGAAGGGTAGAATAAAAAGCACATGCCCCAATAAAGAAAGTCAATAGCAACGTTAGGAGAGCTTAGCGGTCTATTGACTTTCTTTATAGTATTTTACGGATTAGAAGAGTCATTCTTATCTTTCTCTTTTTATTCTGCTTCTTTTAGAAATTGTTTTATGGCAATTATCTTCATAACTTCCATGGAAAAACATTCTAGCAATGAGTGATTCCTATGAGAAACCGATGCAGAAGTAAAGCAGGTATTCTCTAAATGAAGGACAAATTAGACTCGTATACGATTTCAAAACAGCTCCAACAAGTTGACGATGAAAAAGTTGAATTGTCAAAAAAGAAGACTCTATGGGAAGAGTATCAGGATTATTGGCATTACTTACAGCGACAAGAAAAAGCTGATTTAATGGAGACGATTGCCACTAATATTTTAAGTGGAATGATGGATGTAGCTGGAATTGGTGTTTTTTACAAAGATTTCCAGATTGGACAAACCCAGAAAAAAGTCGATTTATTGGAAAAATACGAAACCTTTGAAACCAACCATGCCAATGATTTTACTGAACTTGTGGCACTTGGAAATGAATTAGAACAAGCAATGGATGATTTAGGAAAAAGTAAGAGTTTTGATAAGAAAACTGGAACTTACACCTATGTCGATTGTTCTGGAAAAGACTGGTACAAGAAGATTTCTGACTATAACGACGCCTCTCCTACTCAGCATATTGAGATTGTTCAAACCGATGACTATGGCTATGGGGTGAAAGTTTATATTGATGGACATTATAGCAAACAAGCTTCGGATAATTTGATGTATGCTCAATCGCAAGCTTATTTGAAGGAAATGGGTTTCATATCATAAACCAACAAATGGATTCAGCAACTAACGAAGTAGAACTAGAAATGAAGTATCCTTAATGACAAATTAGGCACATTGAGTACTTTGTCCTATGATTATCAAGAATTAAAAACAGTATTCAGTAAATTTAGTTTTGTGATAAGTAAGAAAAGTCCTTCAATTGTTAAATTGTTGGACTTTTTTTGTTTGGCGAGGTTAACAGTTGGCAGAAAACATTATTCGTAGCATAATGAAGTTAATCAGGTGTTTGTTATTCGTTGCTATATTTCTTTAAATAAATTTCAAGAATTAAATCAGCATGAATCATTAAAAAGGCGCGGGAGGTAATGTCATAATTATGAAAGACATTTGTTGGCACACCGCTGGCGATGCTGCGATTAGCAATCTTATTCAAGGAATTAGAAGGTGAATTGGTGATGGAAAGAATAGTTCCACCTTTTTGTTTTACTTTTGTAGCGGAGACCGTTAAGCTTTTTGTTTCGCCACTCATACTCATAAAAATAACTAAATCATCAGATTTAATCAGTTGAGGCAGCAAGTCTAACATATGGGATTCATAAATATACATGGAAGGACGGTTTAGTTGGTACAACCGTTTGCTCATATACTCAGCAATTGGTTTTGTTAGACCGACACCAATTAAAAAAAGATTATTGGCTTGTTTTATTTTTTGAGCGAAGTATTCCAATGTTTCTAATGTTATTAAATCTAATGAATTTTGAAAAAAATTTTTATATTGACCAAGTAAATCTTTTTCTTTAATGTAAACAGTTTGTGACAGCAAACGATCTGTTTCATATTTGAACTGGGAGAATCCTTGAAAGCCTAATTTTTGCGTCAAACGAATAATTGTAGAATTAGAAGAAGCGACTTTGTGAGCTAAGTCTGTAAGATTTAGCTGACTAATTAATTCTGGAGAATTATCCAATTCTAAAAAAACAGCTTTTTCTGATTCGCTTAATTCAGTAAGTTTATTTTCATATAAATCCATTAAAAGACCCATTTTTAACACCCTTTCAAGCTAATATAATTCTATTCTACATGAACTTGGATAATTATCCAAACATTGGATGAAAAAAAGTAGTTTTTATTGTTATATTAAGTGCGTAAAGAAAGCGCATGTAACAAATAGAAAAGGAGAATTAAAATGAATATTTCTATGATGACACAACCAGAATTAATCAAAGCAAAAACATCTTTAGATACAAGAGAAGCTATTTTAAAAGAGCTAACTGATCTACTTTACCAAAAAGGATATATCCAAAATACAGAACAATTTCTTGCTTCAGTATACGAACGTGAAGAACACTCAGAAACAGGAATGGAAAAAGGTTTAGCTATTCCTCATGGTAAAAGCGCTGCAGTGGTTAAGGCAGGATTTGCTGTAATGACATTAGATAAGCCACTTAAAAAAAGAGCATGGCCATCATTAGACCCTGATAATCAAGTCGATATTATTTTCTTATTAGCAATTCCAGAAGCCGAAGCAGGTTCCACCCATTTAAAATTACTTTCTAAACTAAGTACGAATTTAATGGATGATTCTTTTGTTGCCAGTTTAGAGAAAGCGCATACTTCAAAAGAACTTTATGAATTATTAGTCCAAAAAGATCATGAGTCAATTGAAGAAAAATCAGCTGAACCACAAGTGAAAACTGATCGATTTATCTTAGGCGTTACTGCTTGTGCAACCGGAATTGCTCATACCTACATGGCTGCAGAAGCCTTAGAAAAGGCAGCTAAAGAGTTAGGTGTTACGATTCGAGTGGAAAAACAAGGTGCCAATGGACTTGAAGATCGTGTGACGCGTGAAATGATTGAAGCGGCAGATGGTGTTATATTTGCTGTAGATACAAAGGTTAAGGGGCGCGAAAGATTTGCTGGAAAACCTTATATTGAAGTTAAGGTGGCAGAACCTTTGAAAAATAGTCAGAGCTTAATTCAACAAGTTCTAAAAAAACCTCAAGGAATTGTGGCAAGCAGTAGTGTAAGTGAAGAAGATTCATTGACGAGTACCCCTAAAAAAGGCCTTAAATCAGAGTTGATGACGGCAGTTATGACAGGGATTTCATACATGATTCCTTTACTTGTAGCAGCAGGTTTGATGCTTGGCATCGCTAAGCTAACTTGGGCGCTAGTACTTGGCATGGACCCTGGTGCGATTGGTAACGCTGATTACAATGGTGTTGGTGGTTTAATTGAGTTTCTCCACACACTAGATGCTTTTGGTAATATGTTATTTAAATTTATCTATCCCGTCTTTGCAATGTTTGCAGCTTATTCAATTGCCGATCGAACTGGTTTAATCGCTGGTTTTGCTGGTGGATTATTCGCTGGCGGTTTGCATTATACGTTTTGGGGTGTTGACGGTGGGATTCCGAGCGGTTTCTTAGGAGCACTTGTTTTAGGTGTAACTGCTGGTTATGTATCCCGTTTCCTAAATGAAAAAATTAAATTAAGTAAGAATTTAAGCGCCATGAAACCAATGTTCTTGATTCCTGGTTTATCTGTACTAACTATTTTTGTTTTAAATTTATTTATAGTTGATCCTGTGTTTGGTGGATTAAATAAATTAATCTCAGATGCAATTGTGAGTATGAGTGGTTCAGGTCAATTAGGGTTATCTGCGATTATTGCTGCAGCGACGGCATTTGATTTAGGCGGACCTATTAATAAGGCAGCTGGTGCGATTGCAATTGGCTTATCAGCAGATCATATTTTCCCACTTACACCTCGGGTTTTAGCGATTGTTATTCCACCACTAGGTTTAGGATTGTCAACAATGATTGATCGTTTTGTTGTAAGACGTCGTGTTTACCCACAAGATTTACGAGTAGTTGGTGGAACTTCTTTCTTATTAGGATTTTTAGCAATTTCAGAGGGCGCAATTCCATTTATGTTACGCAATCCACTAATTACAATTCCGATTAATGTTGTAGGTGCAATTGCTGGTTCTTGTACAGCAGTAGCATTAGGTGCAGTTCAATGGTTGCCTTTACCGGCTGTTTGGGGTTGGCCATTAGTAACTAATTTACCGGCCTATTTAATTGGACTATTAGTCGGTGTATTGGTTGTAGCGTTTGGTAATATCTTTGTTCGCTTTGCAATTATTAAGAAAAAAGAAGCGAACGGTGAAAAAGTTGATAATTAATTAGTTAGAAATTAGGACAAGCACTTTATGAGTTTGTCCTAATCCTTATTTTAAGAAAATAACGAATTAAGTTTAGGATAGGTGAAATTGTTATGAAGAGAAAAGTTTTTGTCGTACCCCACAGTCATTGGGATCGTGAGTGGTATTTTTCAATAGAGGATTCAAATACATTATTAACAGAAAATATGTCTCAGTTAATTCATTATTTAGAGGCTCATCCAGAATTTCCAACCTATACGTTTGACGGTCAATATTCAGTGGTTGCTGATTATTTAAAGCATTCACCAGAAAATCAAGCTAGAATTAAAAAACTAGTTCAAAATAATCGTCTGCATATTGGACCTTGGTATACACAAAATGACACGCTATTAGTTCAAACAGAGTCAATTATTCGGAATCTTTTAATTGGGAAAAAAGGTGCAGAGACATTTGGTCATTCAATGGATATCGGCTATTTGCCAGATGTATTTGGTCAGCATGCGTATTTACCAAGTATTTTTAAACGTTTTGGGATCACTCACAGCGTCTTACAACGTGGTTTATATACGGAGCAAATCAAAGATAATCTGAATTTTATCTGGGAAGCACCTAATAAAGAATCGATTGCTGCTAATAATCTTTTTTTTGGATATGGACCAGGGAAATTTTTAGCGGATGATGATGAATATCTGACTAAAACATTGCTGCCTATTTTAGAATCGCTTGAGAAGATGAATCCAGAAGGCAGTCCCTTATTATTGCCGGCAGGTGGTGATCAAGTGTTTGTTAGAAAAAATTTTCCAAAAGTAATCGAGGCTTTAAATCAAAAAGACTTGAACTATGAGTTTATCTTATCGGATTATGAAAGCTTTATGGAGTCAGCTGGGGAAGATCAACAAAAATACAAAACAATCCGAGGCGAGTTGCTTGCAAGTCAAAAATCAAGAATACACAATACCATTCGTTCTCAACGCGTAGATATTAAATTAACAAATGCAAGAGTAGAAGAAAAAATCTATCAACAATTGGAACCTCTAGGTGTTCTAAGTCAACAGCTTGGTGGAAATTATCCGCAAACATGGATTCATACGTGTTTAACCTTATTATTTGATGTACACGCCCATGACTCAATCGGTGGCTGTAATTCAGACGAAACGAATCAAGAGATTATGAACCGTCTGAATAAAGTGGAGCGAATCGTCGATGATTACCTTAATATTCTTAAAAAACAAATTAGTCGAGGTATCTTAGGAGAAGAGGGGACAGGAGTTGTTGCCTTTAATCTTTTGCCAAAAGCAACTTGTAAAAAATTAACTTTTACTTTATTTACGAAAGAACCAGATGTGTGCTTAGTGGGATGTGATGGTCAGTTATTGCCACAAAGTATTAATGTACAAACGTATATTTCTGGCGGAAAGCAAGTAAAAGTAACTGCGGATGGAGAAGTTGAAGTTGAATTGCCTGGTTATTATCGCAGTGAAGTGATTGCTGAAGTTAACTTTACTGGTTTTGGTTACAAGCAGTTAACTATTAGCCAACAAGAAAATCAAATCAGTCAAGACAGACAGACAACGACTATCGCCAACTGTTATTATGAAATCTCAGTAATTGAAGGACAAATCTGCTTGACTAGGAAATCAGATGGTCAAAGAAAGATGGGGCTATTTGATTTTGAGAATACAACGGATGCTGGTGATTCTTATGACTATTCACCTGCAAATGATGCTAAACCAACATTTTCAACTGATTTTATCATAAAATCAGTTCATACTTCAGCTATGCAAAGCGAAATGATCTTAGAAACAACAATCAAAGTAGCCCATGATTTTCAAACAAGAAATGAACTGACAAAAGAACAAGTAATTGAAACTTCAATCAAATTAATTACTGGTTCAGAATTAATTCAAATTCAGCATACTATCAAAAATGAAGTGAAAGATCACCGAATTAGAGTGCGCTTTTTAGGAGAAAATCTTACGGGTAAAAATTATGCTGAACAAGGCTATTCGATCTTAGAACGTGAAAATCAAAACCCACATTTAAAAAACTGGCGAGAAACTGGTTTTGCAGAGGCTCCTCAAGCCATTTACCCGTTGGAGCGATTTGTTTCTGTTAATGAAATTGCTGGAAATGTGACGTTATTTACTAAAGGTCTTAAAGAATACGAAGCAACCCAAGACTGTTTAAGTTTAACCCTATTTAGAAGTGTTGGATTACTGGGTAAAGATGATCTTGCATGGCGTCCAGGAAGGGCCTCTGGAATTAATAATAAAATCGTTTGGACACCAAACGCACAGATGCAAGGTGAGTTAACCTTTGCATATGGCTATAAATGGTCTCCAGAGATATTAGATATAGCAGCGACGTACCAAACAGCTGAAGAATTTACCAGTCATCAGTTAACCTATCATTTACAAGCGCTAAATGTTTTTGAGGAAAGATTGGATCGCTTTGAATTGCCACAACCAGAAGGATTAACTCATTTACCAGTTGAAAAAACACTGCTTACTATTCAAAAAAGTGTATTTATTAGTGCATTTAAGAAAGCAGAAGATAGTGAAGCAACAATCTTAAGAATCTTTAATCCACAACATGAAACAATCGGTTTAAACTATCCTTTAAAAGATAGTGAATCGCTAAGTTTAGATGAACAGTTGTTGCATCAAACGACTCCAACTTTAAAAGCAAAAGATTATGCAACTTTAAAAATAGAGAAAGTAGGTGAACTAGCTAAATGAGTCCAATTGAAAAGGCTATAAAACCTAAATTAATCGCGGTTTATGGAGAGTTAAATGGAGAAAAAGCACTGACAGCCTTAGCACAAGTCATTGCCAAATTTGAAAAGGTAACTTTCCCAAAACAAACAAACATTAGTCAAAAAAATGTTTATTTGATTACCTACGGAGATAGCATTCAACGAACTGGCGAAGCTCCGTTAGTAACGTTAGACGACACGTTAAATCAAGTAGCAAAAAACTTAATTACAGATGTACATCTTTTGCCAATGTTTCCATATACCTCAGATGATGGCTTCTCAGTAGTAGATTATTATCAGATTGACCCAGATTTAGGGGATTGGACAATGATTGAACAATTGGGAAAAGACTATCGTTTAATGTTTGATTTTGTGGCGAATCATATGTCTAAATCAAGTGAATGGTTTCAAAAGTTTTTAGAGCAGGATACTGAATTTGAAACAGCTTTTATCAAAAAAAGTTCTGATTTTGATGCTGAGAATGTAGTGCGCCCGAGAACGAGCCCGTTATTTCACGAGTATCAAAATTCTAAAGGGGAGTTACTGTCTGCATGGACGACTTTTAGCGAAGATCAAGTGGATGTGAATATTCGCGACGTAGCGATGTTAGCACGATTGACTGATGTTATTTTGACTTACGCGCTTCAAGGAGCTTCTTCGATTCGGTTGGATGCGATTGGTTTTCTTTGGAAAGAGTCAGGCACGTCTTCGATGCATTTGACGCAAACCCATGAACTAATTAAAATATGGCGCTTGCTCCTAGATTATTTTGCTCCTCATACTCAGATTATTACAGAAACGAATGTGCCTCATGAAGAAAATATTAGCTATTTTGGAGTTGGGGAGGATGAAGCCAATATGGTGTATCAATTCCCTTTGCCACCTTTAGTGCTTCATACGTTTACTCAAAACAGTAGTTTGGCTCTATCGAAATGGGCTAAAGGAATTCACCGTGTTTCCAAATCAGGAACTTACTTTAATTTTTTAGCCTCTCATGATGGAATTGGAATGCGTCCAGTTGAAGGTCTTTTAACAGATGAAGAACGACAAGTATTGGTTGAAAAAGTTCAAGAAAATGGTGGGGAAATTTCCTATAAATCTAATCCTGATGGATCAGAGACAGTTTATGAATTAAATATTAATTATTCAGAAGCGCTACGTAACAATGGAGAAGAGGAACAAATAGCCGTTCAAAAAATGATTGCGGCTCATCATATCTTACTTTCAATGGTAGGTGTTCCAGCAATTTATTATCATTCTTTATTTGGTTCTAAAAATGACTTAGATGCTGTTAATAAATCAGGGATTAATCGACGAATTAACCGTGAAAAATTAGATGCAGATCAGTTAATCGCGGAACTTCAAACAAATGCTTATCGAAATCAGATTTTTACTGGGATTTCAGAATTAATTCAGTTGAGAAAAGAACACGCAAGTTTTAGTCCATATGCAGAGCAAGAAGTTCTTGATTTTGGTGAACACGTTTTTGTTTTAAAAAGAACAGCTGAAGAAACTGGACAAGTAGTGCTTTCCTTTACAAATGTTACCAATGAAACCATAGAATTAACTGAGTTGACTGGTTTAGAGCTTATTTCAAATCAAACGATTCAAGACAAATTAACACTTGCACCATATGGCGTTGCTTGGCTTGAGGTGACTGAGGTATGAGAGTAGCAGTTGCGATGGATTCTTTTAAAGGCAGTCTGACAAGCTTAGAGGCCGGACAGCAAATTGCTAAAGGGATTACTACAGTGGATTCGACAAGTATTGTAGATGTTTTTGAAGTTTCAGATGGTGGCGAAGGCAGTTTAAATGCTCTAAAAAATGGTCTGGTAGCATTTGAAGAAGTGAGCATAGAAGTTCCAGATACGCTGGGTCGTATCAGAAAAGTTAGCTATTTAATTACAGACTGGCATGGAAAACGTACGGCACTGATTGAGAGTGCTCTTGTGATTGGTCTTGAAAGTATTACTCCAAGTCCAGAAACGATTCAAAAAGGAACAAGTTTTGGTTTAGGTCAATTAATGAAGGATGCACTTGTGAAAAGATGTGAATGTATCATCATTTTTCTTGGTGGTACGGCAACTTCTGACGGTGGTTTAGGTCTGTTGTCAGGATTAGGCGAAGGCGATGTAACGATAAATCAAAATTTATTGTTTACCAAAGACTTGGAAGTTGAGATTGAACCACTAAAAGAAGAGTTAAAAGAAATCGACATTCTGATTGGCAGTGATGTTACCAATCCTTTTTATGGAGAATCTGGATTCGCCAACGTTTTTGCCAAACAAAAAGGCGCAACAGTTGAACAAATTGTATTACTAGACCAACAAGCGAAAAAATTTGCTGATAACATGCAAAAGACTTCAGGCATAGATTTAAATCAGATTGCTGGAACCGGCGCAGCGGGTGGAATCGCTGGAAGTTTAGTTTTACTGGGCGGTACAATTCATTCGGGCTTTGATCTAATTTCAGAACTAACGTATTTGGACGAAAAATTACAGCTGGCGGATGTTATCTATACTGGTGAAGGGAGTCTTGATTCTCAGTCAGCACAAGGAAAACTACCGATGAAAATTTGTGAGCTTGCTCAAAAAGCCAATATACCAGTAATCGCTTTAGTTGGCAGACGTAGCGAAGATATCGGTGAGTTAAGTCAAACTTTGCTTGCAACATTTTCAATTCAATTGGGTCCTATTTCTTTAGAAGATGCATTGAAGAAAGAAACTGCAAAGAACCAACTAATGTGTGTAGCGATAGAATCTTATCGGTTATTTCAATATTAAGTCTTGATGTAAGAGATTGTTAGGATCAAAAATCCTACAATCTTTTTTTTGTAAGAAAATGACAAGGATAATCATTCTGGCAAGGTTACTTGTATGCTATACTATTATTGAATGTGAAGTAATAGATAAATAGAAGTAGATATGAGAAAAATAAAGGATGGTCCCGTTATTCGTGGGGAAATGAAATGAATCAACTGTATGATTGCACTCTATTATCAAAATCAGTTGACTGAACAATCAATCCCTGAAAAAAGAATGCAAGATTACGTTTATAGCCGTTTAGTGAGCTGCCGTTTTGGCGAAGAAAAAACGACTTGTAAAAAATGTCTAGTTCATTGTTATCAAGAAAAATATCAAAGACAAATGAAGCGAATTATGCGTTATTCTGGACCGAAAAGGATAGTGAAGCATCCACTATTGTGTATACAACACAGATTTAGAGGACTGATAAGGAGAGTAGAAGCGTGAAGAAATGGTTATATATTGGGTTAGGTGGAGTTAGTTTTGGATTAGGAACAGTTGGAATTTTCTTGCCTTTTTTACCAACAACCGTGTTTTATTTATTAACAGGATTTTTTTGGATTCGTAGTTCAGAAAAGTCACATACGACATTCATTCAGTCGCCAAGTTATCAGAAATATGTGGAGAACCAGCTGATTCAAAAGAATATCTCAACGATCAATCTGTTAAAAATGTTTGTGGTGATGTTTATAGTTTTTCTAATCCCATGTATTTTTGTTGATAACTTAATGATGCGAGTAACATTGGCGATTATTTATATGGTCCATGTAGGTAGTTTGACCTGGTATTTAAAAAGGAAAAAGAAGACAGTTCAAATAGGGGAATTAAATGATTGACAAAAGCTTGCTTCGTTTGGTGAAAAAGTTTAATTAAGTATTTATTCAAAAAAAATAAAGGAAAGCCCGCTAGCTTAAAAAAGTTAGTGGGCTTTTTTGCTTTAGTCTAACATCCAGATAGGTTCAAGTATATTTCCATCTAGATCAAGAACTTCTAGGCTATACATTTGATCTTCATGAATTCCCATAGGAACACTATAAAAATCACCGCCATTTTCCTTAGCCATTTCAGCAAATTTTTGAACAGCAGTGGGACTATCTAACTGAATCGAAACGATTACACCAGTAGAATTTTTAGCATCGATAATTTGTTTATTAGGAGCAAATTGTTGATAAAAATCATGACTTAATAACATAATCCAAAAATGCTGATCCCAAATTAAAGCAGTGGCACCTTCGGTAGAAAAGGCTTGATTTTCAGTGAAACCTAACTTTTGATAAAAAGCTGTTGATTTTTCAACATCTGCCACAGGAAAATTAACAAAAATCATTGCTGACATAAAAATTCCTCCATTCTAGCGATTTTGACCGCGTTATATCTTGTTGTTAGTATGAAAGAAAACGCTTTATTTGTCAAAGATAAGTCATTATGGCAACTAAATACCTAAAATCAGAAGGTACCGAATTAATTTTAGTAAGGTACTTGACTTATTTGGAAATAGAGTGTAATATTCTCAAATGTAAGGTACCTGTTAAAAAGGTGCTATTCAGAATACGGAGGAACAGTTATGAATAAAATGCTTAAAAAATTAGCTTTAACGCCAGCAATCGTGGCAATTCTATTTTTACTGGTTCAAGCTGCGTGTGATTTATATATTCCTACACTAACAGCGAACATGATTAATCAAGGGATTGTTAATAATAACATGCAAGACATTTTAAAAATTGGCGGTATTATGTTAGGTTTTTCATTAGTCAGCTTTGCTGCAGCACTAGTGAATACCTATATTTCAGCAAAAATTTCTTATCGTTTAGGAAATAAAATCAGAGAGGAGGTTTATCAAAAAATTCTAGCTTTTTCTAATGTTGAATTTGATCGCTTCGGTGCTTCGTCATTGATTACTCGAAATACCAATGATGTCACTCAGATTCAATCTTTAGTTGAAATGGGGTTGAAATTTTTAATCTTAGCTCCGATTTATCTAGTTGGAGGTGTTTACTTATCCTATCGCTTGAGTCCAGCACTGACGGTTCCTTATTTACTATCGGTTCCGTTGTTATTGTTGATTTCTATTATTGTCTTTAAAATCTCTAATCCGCTATTTGAAAAAATGCAAAAAAGCATTGATAAATTAAATCTTATCTTCAAAGAAGGGTTAACTGGAATGAAAGTTATTCATGCCTTTAACCGTGAAAATGAAGAGTATAGTCGTTATGAGAAAGAAAACCAAACTTATACAGGAATCTCAATAAAATCCAATACATTGTTGAATTTTATTATGCCGTTTATGTATTTAGTAATGAGTATCGTGATGATTGTTGTTACTTGGCTGGGAGCGGGTTTTATTGATTCAGGTTCAATGGAAATTGGGACATTAATTGGAGTAACAGCCTATAGCACACAAATTTTAATGGGGGTAGGCTTAATTACCAATGTTGTTTCTTCTATTCCTAGAGGTCAGGTTTCGGCTAAACGGGTTCATGCTATTTTAGATCATCCGCTAGCGATTACAAACGGGGAAATCACACATCATCAAGAGCATTCAACAGCTGCTACTATTGCTATGGACCATGTGAGTTTTACTTATCAAGGAGCGGAAAAAGCAGTTTTTCAAGATATTAACTTTTCAGTAAATCAAGGAGAATCTATTGCGATTATTGGCAGCACAGGTTCTGGAAAAACAACCTTAATTAATTTGATAAATCGCTTTTATGATGTCAGCCAAGGCTCAATTAAGCTATTCGGTGAAGATATTCGTCATTGGAAGGAATCAGCGTTACATGATGAGATTAGTTTAGTACCACAACAAAATAGTTTGTTTTTTGGAACAGTTAGAGAAAATCTACAAAAAGCGAAACCAGATGCAGGCGATGAACTGATTTGGTGGGCATTAGAACAAGCTGAAGCGGCTGAGTTTTTACGCGATGAGAATGGATTAGACACAGCTGTTGAGAAGAATGGCGGGAATTTTTCTGGTGGACAACGTCAACGTTTATGTTTAGCAAGAGCCTTTATTAAAAAAGCGGCTATCTATGTATTTGATGATTCTTTTTCAGCCCTAGATTTTAAAACAGATGCTTTGATTCAACAGCATTTACAAACAGAGTTTAAAGAAGCAGCCAAAATTATTGTGGCGCAACGAATTACGACAGTCAAAAATGCAACGCGAATTTTAGTTTTAGATAAAGGGCAAGTTGCTGGCTATGGAACACATGAATCATTAGCGGCGGAAAATAGCGTGTATCAAGAAATTATTAACTCTCAAACCGAAGAAAAGGAGCGTGTATAAAATGGCAAAGGGTGGTATGAAACCAGGAGGCATTGTAGAAAAACCAAAAAATCCATGGCAAACAGTTAAACGTCTGATTCGCTATACGAAAGGTAGTATTGGCTTGCTTATCTTAGTATTTTGTTTAGCCATAGGCGGAACGGTGATGCAAGTTATTAGTCCAAAAATATTAGGTCAAGCGACAACCTTAATTTTTACAAATGTGAGCAATGGAGAAGGTGTAGTTTTTGAAAAATTAGCTAAAATTCTAATGATTGTTGCTTTTCTTTATATAGGCAAATTCTTAACTGATTTTTTTCAAGAAACAGCTATGACCATTGTTTCTCAAAAAACAACGCAACGCTTACGTAACGACATGAAACAAAAAATCAACGTGCTATCTAGTTCTTATTTCGACCAACATTCAAACGGCAATTTAATGTCGATTGCAATTAACGATATGGACAATATTGCGACAATGATGCAACAGAGCTTGACCCAATTAATTTCAAGTGGAATTTTGATTGTTGGAACAATTTGGATGATGTTGACTATTAGTTGGCAGTTAACGTTGGTTGCTTGTTTAACGATTCCATCGAGTCTTGTGATTATGAAACTATTAGCGCCACGAACACAAGCCAATTTTCGCACATACATGAAAACCTTAGGTTCCCTTAATGGACAAATTGAAGAATCCTTTAACGGGCATGAAGTCATTAAAAGTTTTAACAATGACAAACAAGCTTTAGCAGATTTTAAAGAATTAAACGACCAAATGTATGAATCTGGTTGGAAATCTAAATTCTTTGGTGGTTCAATGATGCCTGCGATGATTTTTTTGAAAAATGTTATTTATGTGGTGATTGCTGCTGGTGGGGCGATTCAAGTGACTTTAGGTCAAGTGTCTATTGGGAATTTACAAGCATTTTTACAGTATTCCACTCAATTCTCACAACCAATCAGCCAATTTTCTCAAATCTGGAATGGTGTGTTATCAACAGTTGCTTCAGCAGAACGCGTTTTTGCAGTTTTAGATGCTGAAGAAATTAAGTTCTATAATGAAGACGAATTTGAAAATAAGAAGGACAATGGGGAAGTTTGTTTTGACCATGTTCAATTTGGTTACACGCCAAACCAGTTGTTAATGAAAGATTTCTCATTAGAAGTAACGAAAGGAGAAATGATTGCAATTGTTGGACATACAGGTGCAGGGAAGACAACCTTAGTTAATTTGTTGCAACGTTTTTATGAGATTTCTGGCGGAAGTATCCGAATTAAAGGAACCGACATTCGTAACTTAAGTCATGAAGCACTACATCAAAAAATCGGTATGGTTTTGCAAGAAACATGGTTATTTTCTGGTACGATTTACGATAATATTCGCTATGGCAACCCAACAGCTACAGAGGAACAAATTATGGAAGCCGCCAAAGCTGCTTTTGTAGATGAGTTTGTTCGCAAATTACCTGATGGTTACGAGACAGTATTAAATGAAGAAATTAGCAATATTTCTCAAGGACAAAAGCAATTAATTACAATCGCCCGTGCTTTTTTATCCAACCCAGAAATTTTAATTTTAGATGAAGCGACGTCCAATGTAGATACGAGAACCGAAGTCTTGATTCAAAAAGCCATGCGTAAATTATTAAAAGGGCGGACAAGCTTTGTCATTGCTCACCGGTTATCAACGATTTATGATGCAGATGAGATTGTTGTAATGGATCATGGAGATGTCGTTGAAACAGGAACCCATGATAGTTTACTAGCAGAAGAAGGCACCTACTATGATATTTACTACAGTCAATATCAAACAGCCGTTTAATTTCCTATTGAGAGCTTGACTATTTTGTACGAGGACTTCATAATAAGTTTTATAAGGAACCTGATTAACTAAGGGGAACTCAAATCAAGGAGGAAATCAAGATGGCGAAGGAATTTAAAGAAGAAGACTTAATGGAAGAGTATTTGAACTTAGAAGGTTTAATGCATCGTTATTTTTCTTGGAAACGCAGAGAACATGGTCCACATGCAAATCCCCATAGAGGACAGGGACGGATTTTAAGTATTTTAAAATTACAGCCAGAAATTACTCAAAAAGAGATGACTTTCTTATTAGATATGCGTCCTCAATCATTAGGTGAATTATTAACTAAATTAGAAAAAGCTGGATTTGTGACAAGAGAGCCTTCTCCACAAGATAGACGCGTGATGATTGTTAAATTAACCGATGCTGGAGCAAAAGAGGCTGAGAAATTAAATCAAGCTGATGAAAATTCAATTTTTGATGCAATTACAGATGAAGAAAAAGAACAATTTAGTCAGATTATGGCTAAGCTAGTTAAAGCAATTGAAGCAGAAATGCCAGAGGATGTTCGATACAGCGGTCGACCAGATGGACGAGGCTTTTTTGGTGGAGGTCGTCCTGGCGGATTTGGAAATCATGGTATGGAAGACTTTGGACCAGGCGGAGTTCATGCTGGTTTTCCTGGATTCGGCAAAGGAATGGGCGGACAACGTGGCGGACATAAACCTCAATCGCCATTCGATGCGTATGAAGCATTTGATGAAACTAAGCCAGAGCAGAAATAGAGATAACTAAAATAAGAAAAAGTCATTCTTGCTAAACCAGCAAAGAATGACTTTTTTACTTATCCAATAGTTAGCAGGCAGTACATCTATTCTTATAATTGAACATTTACTTGGATTTCGATTAATTGTTTGTTTACATCACTAACTAAATGTTCATTCCAGTTCACTATCCAGTAATCTCCTATAATTTGGTCGTTATTTTTTTTAACTTCTTCCTCCAATAAACATAAAGCTTTACTAATCTCTTCTTCAGAATTAGTGGTAAATAACTTCAGATATCTACCTGCAGGTTTTATAATAATACTTTGTGAAGGATCATTTTTAATCATTGATTGATTGGTCATTCGGATAAAGCGATAAGGTGATTTTGAAAAATTTTGTTTATTGCGTTCGTTATTCAAAATCACGTAGCCTGTAGGAAATCCTGTCAACATTTCTTCTTTATCTAAACTATGGTAAAAATCTCCAAAATCATTAAAGTAGTTTAAACCCTCACAGGAATCATTTTTTTTTGAAGCATAGAACCGTTCTGCCGGTAGCTGCTCACTAACAATTACACCTTTTTTACTGTTCTTAACATAGTCTTGTCGCCATAAAGTAGTCGTTAAGGAATCTTCCATACGTTGTAATTCGGACATTTCTCGTCGAATACTATCACGTAAACTAAGAATATCTTTTTGAAGAGTCTCAGGATTTTCTTTGTAAATATATTTTTTAATTAGATCCAAAGAAAAGCCTAAATTTTTTAACGTACAAATAAGTCCAAATTGCTCATACTGTTTAATTGAATACATGCGGTAGCCTTTTTCGCTTAATTCAATTGGTTTGAACAAATTAATTTCATCGTAATAAATTAATGTTCGCCTGCTAATATCAGCATATTCAGCGAATTTTCCAATAGATAGTAATTTTTCCATTCTTCCTCCTTGACTGTAACGTACCGTTATAGATTAGTATAACATTATTCAGCAATGAATAAAAAATTCTAGGAGGAAATAAAAATGAAAACAACTATTATTTTTGCACATCCATGGCATGGAAGTTACAACAAAGCGATTTTAGATCAGGTAACAGATAAGTTAGAGCAGTTAAACAAAGAATACTCTGTAATTGATTTATACAAAGAAGAATTTAATCCCACTCTTGTAGAAGCAGATTTAAAATTATATTCTCAAGGTTTATCAAGTGATCCATTAGTAGATAGATATATTAATCAATTAAAAGAAACCAATGAAGTGATTTTTATTTTCCCTATCTGGTGGTATGAGGCTCCAGCAATTATCAAAGGATTCTTTGATAAAGTTATGTTAGTTGGACGAATGATAAAATATAATGATGAACAAACTCAACTGATTCCATTGATTAAGATTGATCGGACGACGGTTATTACAACATCAGAATTAACCGATGATGAAATGAGAAATGATTTTGGTAATCCAATTGAACATGTTTTGTTTAAAGGACCGATGAATGATATTGGAATGCATCATCCAAAATGGCTTAATCGAGGAAGGATTAACTTGATTAGCCAAGAAGAACGTACAAAATTTCTTGAAACTATTTATGATTATATTGATTAATAGCAAGTAAAATAAAAGACTACACAATTTTTTAATTGTGTAGTCTTTTATTTAATCACATAACTAAATCATCGATTATACGTGTGTGTGTGGCAGAAGTTTCATCTAATTAAGGATAACCTAATTAGTGAATTAGAAAAAGAGAAACTTATTTTAATAGAAATCAATTGAGAGAGCAACGTATTATTTTTTGTCAAAAGATAATCAGATTTGTTTAAATAAAAGATAGTTCGTTATAGTTATCTGGCAAATTTAATTGAACCCGCTTTTGGTCAATTAAGTCTGTTTTTATTTGTTGATAAATCGAAAGGGAGAGTGTGCTTTATCTGTTTATTTGCGTGTGGAAAATAATGGTCAGACCATTATTAAAACAATTGAATTGTTGATAAAATAGAATCATCTTTAGAGTAGGGGGAATGAATATGAAAATTGATTCGGATTGTTTAGTGAAGTCTTATCGAGAGATTTATGAATTAGTTGGGGAGGAAAATTTGATTAAAATTTATGAGTCTTTTAAGGGGCAGCAACTTACATTTCCAATGAAAATGTATGACAAACAGTTAGTTTCAGAAAAAGTAAAGAAGGAATATAAATTTTATAGTGTGTCGGAGTTAACTAAGAAATATGGATACTCACAAAGATGGCTAAAAGAGCATTTTAAAGAAAAAGGAAGTGACAAGAATGAGCAATGAGAAGACAATAAGGCAATTATATTATTGGGAAAGTAAAAAAATTGCCCAACAACTTAGTCAAAGCAAAACCTGGAATGAATTGGAAGACTGTGTAATGGAAGATAATTTATTTCAATGTACCTCATACAAAATGAAAAAAATGTTATTTCAAGAGATGAATGCTCGGTTTAATTGGATGGATTCCTGCTTATTAGATTATTTTTTAATATCTGATAGTGGAACGGCAAAAATAATTTTAGCGTATACAATGATAAAAAAGGATTCTTTGTTATTTGAATGTTTAAGAAGTTTGTATTTTGAGAAACGATTATTCTTTGAAACAGAACTATCTTTCAACCATTTTGAACAATTTTTTAATTATAAAGGAAAGAAGAATAAAAAACCTTTAAAGTATTTAAAATTAGCAAAAATATACTTAGAGTGGCTTAGTGAAGTCGGATTTGTCGAGGAATGTGAGGAAGGTTTACATTTGAATCAACTAATCATTGAACCAGCAGTTGCAAATTATTTTAGACATCATGGAGATGGTTTAATTTCAGAAATTTTATTAGGAAGATTGGAATAGCAGTCAAAAAAGAAGGGTGTGGGTGAGTATGGCATTTAGAAATATCTATATTGAAAATCCGGCAAAACTAAGTATTAAAAAGCGACAATTGATTATTCAACAGGAAGAAATGTATACTATTCCAGTTGATGATATTTTAAGCGTAATGATTGAAACGAAACAATGTAGTATTACAATTCCAACAATTTCTTTTTTAGCAGAGAATCAAGTAGCATTATTTACTTGTGATGACCGTCATTTACCATGTTCAGTTTTATTGCCATTAGGAAATCATTCAAGGAAATTACAAACGTTACATTTTCAAATGAACTTACTAAAACGGACAAAAAAACGAATTTGGAAAAAAATTATTCAACAAAAAATTATAAATCAAGCACAATGCTTAGCCTTGAATGGAAAAAATCAGGTTGCAACGTTATTGGATTTAGCTAGTAGGGTTGAGGAAGGGGACCAAACTTTTTGTGAATCACAGGCAGCCCAAATCTACTTTCTGGAATTGTTTGGGGAAGGATTTAATCGGCGTCATGACCATGTTCAGAATGCAGCTTTAAACTATGGATATTCAATTTTAAGGGGAGTCATAGCAAGGGATATTTGTGCGTATGGATTGGAACCAGCTTTTGGCGTTTTTCATCGAAATGAGTTGAATCCTTTTAATTTAGTTGATGATTTAATTGAACCTTTTCGACCGTATGTTGACTTATGGGTTGCCAAAAATGTTTATTTAGAAGATTTACTGTTAACATCAAAAATGAAAAGAGAACTTTTTTCACTACTTTTTACTAAAGTTCCAATTGAAGAAGAATATCATTCTCTCGCAAATGGTTTGAAGAAAACAACAGCGTCTTTTGTAAGTTGTTGTAAAAATAATAGTGCCGCCTTATTAAAAGTACCTGATTTAATGGTACTACGGCCACATGAGTATGAATAGATTTATGCGAATTCTTGTCATGTTTGATTTACCAGTAGGATCAAAACGAGAGCGAAGAGAAGCAGTGAGATTCAGAAATTATTTATTAAATGAAGGCTATGTAATGATGCAGTTTTCAGTTTATTATCGTATTTGTAGTGGATATGATATGGTTAAAAAATATGAGCATAAATTAGAACGACATTTACCAAATCAAGGTTCAGTCAGAATGGTTTGTATGACGGAAAAACAATTTTCCAGCATGAAATTATTAGTTGGGGACGACTTAGAGAATGAAAAGAAGGTAAATTCTTCAAGTTTGTCCATTTTTTAGCCAACAAAAAAGCCGCAGAAACGTTGATGTTCTGCGGTTTTTTGCTTAGGGTACTACATTATAGCTGATTCTGTAAGGAAACTATAGCACAAGTCTTTGCTGATAAACGTTAAGAACCACTACATTATAGCTGATTCTGTAAGGAAACTATAGCAACACCTTTAACGCTTGTTTGTTTTCTATTACTACATTATAGCTGATTCTGTAAGGAAACTATAGCAGTTTGGTTGTCATTGGGTTGTCGTTCCTTACTACATTATAGCTGATTCTGTAAGGAAACTATAGCATCAAATGTATTGTTCTTTGTATGATTCAGACTACATTATAGCTGATTCTGTAAGGAAACTATAGCCGAGATTATGACTCACATCTGGAACGTACTACTACATTATAGCTGATTCTGTAAGGAAACTATAGCTGAATCAACGCTTTATACCACATTGAATCCACTACATTATAGCTGATTCTGTAAGGAAACTATAGCTAGATAAACGGTAGTAATAATTTAAACGCTACTACATTATAGCTGATTCTGTAAGGAAACTATAGCGCATCCATCCATCGTGTGGTTGTTTTCGAAACTACATTATAGCTGATTCTGTAAGGAAACTATAGCCGACCTTGTCCTTTGTAACAAAGTAATTATACTACATTATAGCTGATTCTGTAAGGAAACTATAGCAGACTAATCATATCTTTTACAACCGATTTTACTACATTATAGCTGATTCTGTAAGGAAACTATAGCCAATCAACTTTCCACCATTTTTTAAAGGATACTACATTATAGCTGATTCTATAAGAAAACTATAGCCCTTGACTATATATTACTACATTATAGCATTGTTTTATCAGGTAAGATGTTGGTTAATACTACATAAAAACACCCTATTTATTTTAAGATAAGAAGAAAGAGTCTCTATAATATTAGCTCGAAGGTTACAGCTTTTTGCTTATTTCAATGCAAAAAACAAGTGGAAAAGATTGTTATAGGTAAAGTTTCAAACGTTATTAAAATGATTTTTAAATTGTTAGAATAGTAAAAGTATGATTGGAGGTGTTAAAAATAGAGGATTCTTTATTAAATCGGCTAAATGAAGAATAGTAAAATTAAGAAAATCACTATAATTTAAACTATTTCCGTATGTTACCCATAAGATATATGAAAAAATTTAAACGCCAAATAGAGAAAATGCTCTAAAAAGTAAATTGTTTAAACCCAAGAAAAATGTTAGAGCATTCTCAAAAATGTTAAAGCATTCCCAAAAAAGTTAAAGAAAATTATGAAGAATACGAGCAAGCTTAACCTGCAAAATATTCATTTAACTATAAGATACAAACTATAAATTAGTCAGGTATCGGGAATTATAGTTTCCTTACAACTTCAGCTAACTACTTTAAAAAATGTAATTTCAACAGAATACTGGATTGGTTGGGAAAAAATACTCACTAATCCTTGCTATAACTAAAAACTAATTAAGAAAAGGATTGTCGCTATGTCAACAATTGTTGCAAGAATGGATGCTTTTAGAGAAAAAGTTTCAGATCCGGATTTTTCAAAAAATAAAGGCTTAGGGAATGAAATTGGTTTTCATATCTTTGACTATGATCCAAAAGATGAAGTTGAAGTTAGAAAACGAGTAGGATATATTCGTGATTATTTAAATAAAAAAGATGGGGGTGAATCTATTCAAATTTTTGATTTATATGCAATTATGATTCATTTTTTTGAAAAACGAAGTTACATAGAAAAAAATGGTCAAATGGAGCATGAAAAGGGAATTGATGTACTTTTTTCAAAAATGCGAAAAGCATTGAAAATTGCTTCGGAACAAGATGTTTTTGTTCGCTATATCGAAGAGCATCTGATTGAGTCTGCAATTGTTGTCATTATAGGAGTAGGCAAAGTATTTCCAATCTTACGTTCACATATCTTGCTAAATAATTTGCAAAGTGTGATTGAAGGGCAACCCCTTATTTTATGTTATCCCGGTGTTTACGAAGACAATAGTTTAAGGTTATTTAATGAATTTAAAGATGATCATTATTATCGTGCTTTTCGCATGGTTGAAAGATGAGGGATATAAGTGGATGGAAATTAAACAATTATTTACAAAAGATATTACAAGAGAAATTAAAGGTGTTATAAAAATAGGGCAAAGCGACAATGAAAACAGATTGCAAGAGTTAGAGGAATACGTTGTTACTAGCGAGTTACAAAAGCATATGCAGCAATTTTTTAGTGCATATTGTCATGCATTAAATGAACCAACAGATCGAATGGGTGTTTGGATTTCAGGTTTCTTTGGTTCAGGAAAATCACATTTTTTAAAAATTTTATCGTATTTATTAGCTAATGAACCCTTAGATAAAGGGCAACTTCCGATTGAATTTTTTGATGAAAAAATAGAAAATAAACATCTTTTTCAGAAGATTAAACTAGCTTCTGGGCAAAAAAATCAAGTTGTTCTATTTAATATTGATTCTAAATCGGAATCAGATAATAAACAAAATAAACTAGCTGTTGTTCGTGTATTTAATAAAGTATTCAATGAAATGTTAGGCTACTCTTCTTCAATTCCATGGTTGGCTCATTTGGAAGAAATTTTAGTAGAAAAAGGGGAGTATGAAAAATTTAAAGCATTTTTTGAAGAAGAAAGTGGATTAACTTGGGAAGAAGGACGAGATGAAGTTTATTATAATGAGGATGAAATGGTACATTCTCTTGTTAAGGCAACAGGCAGAAGCGAAGAAAGCGCTCGCCGTTGGATTGAAAATGGTGAAGAAAATTATGAACTCAGCGTGGATAGCTTCACAAAAAGAGTGTCTAAATATGTAGCAAATCAAGAAGAGAGCTATCGTTTGATTTTTATGGTAGATGAAATGGGACAATATATTTCAGATAATACAAAATTAATGTTAAATTTGCAAACCTTAGTTGAAGATTTAGGGAAATTAACCAATGGAAAAGTTTGGGTTATTGTTACTAGCCAACAAGATATTGAAGCACTAAAAGAAGGTGTCGGATCAATGAATGATTTTTCTAAAATTCAGAGTCGTTTTCATTTAAAATTAAGCTTAAGTAGTGCAAATGCCGATGAAGTTATTAAAAAAAGATTGTTGGATAAAAAAGAGGAAGCTAGTCAATTACTGCAAAAAAACTATACTATTATTGAATCAAGTCTTAAAAATAAATTAGTATTCTCAGAAAAAACAGTGGATATGAAAATATATAAAGATAAAAAAGAATTTGAAGAAGTCTATCCATTTATTCCGTATCAATTTCATTTGTTGCAAAAAGTCTTTACTAGTATTCGAGAACACGGATCTGCGGGGAAGCATTTGGCCGACGGGGAACGTAATTTGTTGGAAGCTATTCAACAAGCAGCCTTACATTATCAGAATGAGAACGTTGGATTACTGGTTCCTTTTTATATTTTCTATGAAAGCATTGATCAAGCATTAGAACATTCAATTCGTTCTTCAATTATTAAAGCAAAACAAAGTGATGATTTGGAAGAAGAGGATATCTCTGTTTTGAAATTACTATTTTTAATTCGCTATGTTAAAGAAGTACCAGCAACACTGGAAAATCTAGTGACATTAATGATCACTCGAGTGGATGAAGACAAATTGCTTCTTTCTCAAAGAATCAAAGCATCATTAGAGCGTCTAGAAAAATCTATTTTAATTCAGAAAAATAGTGAAGAATATGTATTTTTAACAAATGAAGAACAAGATATTAATCGTGAAATTGATCAAGTTCAAGTTTCAAATAACAAAGTGATCCATCAAATTGGGAAAATGATTTTTGAAGATATCCTAGAGTTAAAACGCTTTTCCTATGAACCATTTGAGAATCGAAAAAGTGTTGTTTATCATTATGATATTGCGACTTGGATTGATGGGCAAGCAGTCAATAATAGTGCTGCGAACTTAGGTGTGCATATACTTACCCCATACTTTGAAGAAGCTGATTCATTAGAAAATATGATTGCTTTATCTGCTAAAAATCAGCAAGTTGTCATCATATTAAATGAGACAAGTCGATATTATGAAGACATGTTAAAGAAAATGAAAATACAAGAATATTTACGTAGTCATATGTCAGGAAATTTATCCGAAATAACGCGTCAAATCGTTACTCGTAAAACTAGTGAACATAGTGAACTTGGAAAACAACTGAAAATTCAATTACACCAAGCCCTAGAACAAGGTATTTGTTATGTTAATGGGATGGTCATTAAAGAGAAAGTTCATACTCCAATCATTAAAATTAATAAGAGTTTAGGTGTATTAATCGAGCATATGTATTCAAAACTATCCTATATGACAAAGCACTATCAAGTTGATGAGTTAGCAGGATTAGTTAAATATACGCAAGGAAATATTTTTCAAGATAATTCAACAGATCCCAATCATCTGGCAACGGAAGAATTACTTCAAGATATAAAACTGCAAACAGAACGACATAGTACCATTGTCTTACGTGAAATGCTTCAACAATTTATGAAAAAGCCAACTGGCTGGCGTGAAGTCGATATAATAGCAAGTTTCATTTATTTGTTAAAAGATGAAAAGATATTTTTTAAAAAAGATGGTATAAATTATCCCTATACAGATTCCCAATTTGTACGAACCGTAACTAGGAAAAATTATCAAGAAAAAATCGTAATTGGACAAAGAAAACTAATTCCTGAAAAGCATATTAGTATCTCAATTTCATTAGTAAAAGATACAACTGGTAAGCAATTGGATCGTCTAAAGGAAGACTTATTGGCACAACAAATTAGGGAGGTCTATCAAAAACAATTGACTGAACTTGAACAGTATCTAATGAATTACCACCATCAGTTTTATCCAGGAAAAGAATTGATTGATGAAGGGATTAAGCAAGTAAAATTAATTATTAATAAACAGAATACAGAGGATTTACTGCGTTATTTATTTGATAAAGAAGAGGAAATTTTAAGTTGCTACGACGAACTATACATTGTGAAAAGCTTTTTTGAAAATCATATGCCAATTTATGATAAATCAACTACCCTTAAAGAGCGTTATGAGAAAGATTTTAATTTACTAGTGAATGAAAAAGTGAGAGAAGCGGGAAGTCAGATTTGTCAGATTTTAAAGCAAAGTCATCCCTATCATTTGTTGAAAGAACTGCCTGCTTTAAATGAAGAATTTATTAGACACATGGTGGAAGAATTGGAGATTGCTAGTGAACCAATCTTAAGTCATTTAAAAACGAGTAAAGAAGCATTACTCGAAAATATTGCGACGTATCCGAAAGCAAAAAAAGAATTAGAACGTAGTATTTTAGATGGGTTTAATCGTTTAAAGGACAAAATAGAACATGCTGAAACCTTAAGTACTCTAAATGGATATAAATTTGAAATTGAAAATTTAACAGATAAGTATTTGCAACAAGTACAACGAATTATAGATGCAGAAAATAGGCATGAGAAAGCTCAACAAAAGCAAGTTTCAATAAAAAAAGAATCAGAATCAATTAGTACTATTCCTGTAGTGGAACAGAAAATAAATAAGGAACCACAAAAAAAGATCTTTCAGAAAAAGGATATCTTACCAATTAAAAGCATTGATATTCAAACGGAAAATGAACTGCGTAATTATTTAAGTGAGATTGAATCTAAACTATTAGCTGCTTTAAATGCTGGACAAATCATTCGTATTTTATAGCAGTAAAGAAAGGAATGTTTTTTTGAATAAAGCAGCATTAAAAAAATTTGCAACACAAACAAGAACACAATTGATGACGGGTGTACGTATCCGAGCAAGTGCATTCGGTTGTACATCAGAAGGCCTAAAAGAGGTCACTAAAGTAGCAGATCAAATGGTAATAAATGGTGTACCTATGGATAAGGAAGAACGGAAATTGTATCAAAAGTTAGTTGTGAAAATGCAAAAGTATCAAAAAAGTAGTACGTATGAATCTGCTTATGAACGTTTAATTGAAGAGGTGGCTTATACATGGTTTAATCGGATTATTGCGCTTCGTTACATGGAATTTCATGATTACTTACCAATCAGAATGCTGCTATTATCATCCAGAAATCCACTAAAAAAAGAACCAGATGCCCTAACTCATGCTATGGAATTAGTCGATGTATTGCATCTTGATTCTAATTTGGTTTGGCAATTAAAATCAGAACAAAAAACGGATAAACTGTTTAAGTATTTATTGATACAACAAAGTAAACAATTAGGTGACATTTTGCCTAGCGCATTTTCTACAGTAGATGATGTTGAAGAATTATTATTACCAGACTATTTATTAAATGAACATCAGATCATTGACAATTTAATGAATGAAACAGATAAGGAAGATTGGGAAAACGTTGAGATCATTGGCTGGCTGTATCAGTATTACCATGCAGAAGTAAAAGAACAAGTTGGCGGATCAAAAAATAGTCAGGTTGCCAAGCAACATTTGCCAGTTGTTACACAAGTATTTACACCAAAATGGATTGTTCAGTATATGTTACAAAACTCATTAGGTCGTTATTATCATCAATTATATCCGACAAGTAAACTTTTTGATCAGTGGGAATTTTATCTTAATGAACCTCAACAAAATGGTTTTTCTCCTGAAGCAACGAGACTAGAAGACATTCGACTAATTGATCCAGCATGTGGATCAGGTCATATTTTAATTGAGGCCTTTGATTTATTTTATACAATGTATGAAGAGCAAGGTTACCTCGCAAAAGAAATTCCTGATTTAATTATCAAGAATAATCTATTTGGCTTAGAAGTAGACAAACGGTCTTATCAAGTCAGTCATGTTGCTCTATTACTTAAAATACTTGCACGACAACCTAGATTATTAAGACAAAACAATTCGTTTCAATTCCATATCACCGTGTTTAAGGATGTCACTCAACCAATTTCGATTGAAGCCTTGGAATGGCTTTTTAATTCAGAGGAAATTGATGAAATTCGAGAGTTGGAAGGAAAATTTGAAAACGCAACGCAATTTGGTTCATTGTTAAAAATGGGAACAATCTCAATAAACCCATTATATACGAAACTTGAAAAGTTAAAGGAACGACAAGAACTAGATTTGTATGAACAAGCATTAGCAGAAGAATTAGTAAGCAATTTAGCCCCAATTTTAAAAACAGCCCAACTATTAATACAGAGTTATACAATTGTTGTCACAAATCCACCGTACCATAATAAATACAATTCTGATTTAAAAAAATTTATGAAAATAAATTATCCTGAAACAAAAGCTGATTTATATTCAGCCTTTATTGAAGTTTGTTTTTTTATGACAGAAAATAGTGGATATACAGCTATGATGACACCTTATACATGGATGTTTATTTCTTCCCATGAAAAGTTGCGTCATTTTATTTTGGAAAATGGTGGAATAGCGAATTTAGTTCAGTTAGAATATGGAGCTTTTGAGGATGCAGCTGTGACAATTTGTACTTTTGTTTTACAGAAAAAGCAGAGAAATAAAAAAGGAACCTATATTCGTTTATTTGATTTTAAAGGAAGTGAAAATCAACCTTTGAAGGTGAGAGAAGCCATTATTAATCCATCTGTATCCTATCGTTATGAAAAAAACACGGATGTCTTTTATCGGATTCCCGGTGCACCAATCGCTTATTGGGTTAGCGAAAATTTATATCAGTTATTTTCAGAAAAGAATTATAAGTCATTGGGTGAACTGTACGAGGTTAAATCTGGAATTATGACAGGAGATGACAAAAAACACTTAAGAAGATGGTATGAAATTGATAAAACAAAGTTAAGTTTATTGAATAGTACAAGTAATTTTGAAGAAAATACATTCATGAAAAAATGGTTTCCAATTAATAAAGGTGGCGGTCAGCGGTTATATTTTGGAAATCATGATTATGTAATTGATTTATATAAAGAAGGCGAAAATATTCGTTACTCGAAAAAAAATTACCGATTAAGAGCAAAAAAATATTATTTTAATAAAGGAATTACATGGTCAAGAATCTCCTCTTCTTATTTTTCTTTTAGAATGCAAGATCAGCGAACGTTATTTGGAGATGCTTCTCCACTAATCGTTAATGGTGATCTATTGTTGCTGGGATTTTTGAATTCTAAAGTAACAGCATATTTATTAAAAGTATTAAATCCAACTGTTAATACCTTCGTCAGCGATATTGAAAAATTGCCAATCTTATTTAATAAATCCATAGAAATAGAAAAATTAGTTAAAGCAAATATCCAGCTAGCCAAAGAGGATTGGGATGATTTTGAAACATCATGGGAATTTAAGCAACATCCATTTTTATCCTATCAACAGAATGAGAAAAATTTAAGTCGTATTTTTGAAAATTGGCAACAAATAACAACTGCTAGGATTCAACAATTAACGACCAATCAAAAATTAATCAATCAGTATTTTATTCAAGAGTACCAGTTAACGAAAGAATTATCACCGAAAGTTATTGATGAGGAATTAACATTATATAGAAGCAATAAAGCGAATGATGTTCGCTCCTTTTTGTCTTATTTGATTGGAATAACATTCGGTCGTTATACTTTGGATGAGTTAGGCTTATTTTTTGCAGGTGGGAAATTTGATTCAAATGCATATCAAGAATTTCAGCCAGATCGCACTAATATTATCCCAATTACGAGTAGTGGATATTTTGAAGATGATATAGTGAAGCAAATTGAGAAATTAGTGAGTTATTTATTCGGAGAGTCCATGTTAGAGGTCAACCTACAATTTATTGGAGAAGGACTCGGTTTAAAAAAGGATGAAGAAGCTAGAGAGCGAATTAGAAGTTATTTTATGAAAGAATTTTATAAAGATCATCTTAAAATCTATCAAAAAAGACCGATTTATTGGCTATTTAATAGTGGTAAGAAAGAAGCTTTTAAGGGATTAATCTATGTACATCGTTACGATAAACAACTCACAGCGAGATTGAGAACCGATTATTTATTGCAATTGATTACTACTTTAGGACGTTTGGAAGAATATACGAATCAAATTATTGAAATTAATGAAACTCCTCGAGCCGTGGTGAAAGCTAGGAAAGACCGAGAGAAATATAATCACCAACTGGTTGAACTAAGAAATTACCATCTTTTTGTAGAGTATTTTGCTAATCAAGAAATGGAGATAGACTTAGATGAGGGGATTATTATGAATCATCAAAAATTTGGATTGCCTCAATTTTTATTAACAAATCGAAAAGATAAAAAAATGAATCACTTATTTGAAAAAATAGACTAAAGGAGAAGAAAATGGTTTATGAAGTCGAAGAAAAAGTAAAAAAATTATTTCAACAAGAGCAAGATATGCGAAAAATTGTTTTTTGGTATGATGGAGAACAAAGGTTTAGTCAGGAAATTGCTAATTATCAATTAGAATCAATTCAATTGATTCACGTCAATCAACAAGGTTATTTTTTGACTAAATATATAATAGAAAAACAGAATCCCAAAATGAATTATTTACTTTATTTCAGTAGTAATCGACCTGAGAATAAAGAAAATCCATTATTGGATATGCTTCTCTATAGTGAAGAGTTCCAAGTTGATGGACTTGCTCAATTAGTTGAAAAACTAGCAATTAAATCTGAAGCAGCTAGGATAAGTATTGAACAGCATCGTTCCTTTTTTTTAACGCCTTCTTACTTAAATAAATTTGAATTATTTAATCATGAAAAACAAATAGAAAGTGAATCTGAACTATTGCTGGCACTATTATGTAGTTTAACGAATACCAAAGAAATGACCTTACTTGCAGTATTGATTCAGTTATTTTATGGACAAGTGACCCAGCAACTTCGATTGTGGAAAGAGGTAGAAAAGTATGACATGGATTCTTTTTTTTGGTCGCAAATGCAGTATTATTTTGGGTATATAGGGCCACAAGATATGGATATATTGATGCAGAGTATCTTTAAAACAAAAACAGCTCAAGAATTTGATGGTAAGATACCAAAAAGTTGGGAACAAGATTTGTTAAATAAGCCGCATAATAGTGTGATTTTCATCAATCATTGGATGAATCAAAAAGACGAAATCGATTCTTATCAAATTGTCAGCGAAAAAATGGCAGAATCTTTAAAAATTACGCAATTTATTAAAAAAAAGTCTGTTGAATTCTTAGCCAAAGGAGATACCTTTAAATTTTATGATAAACAAATCATTATTCTCTTGGCACTTCATTTGGTTGATGGAACCTTACACTACGATTTTTATGAAAAAATCCTAATTGATCGCAGATATACGTATTGGTTTCAGCAATTTGAATCTATTTATCAAACTTTAATTGAAGGAACCCGATTGTTACGTTTAGTGCATAAATTTTCTGAACAAAAACAGTTGGATACAAAAGAAAACATGTGGCATTGGTACGAACAAGAAGGGTATGAAATTGACGCTCATTATCGACGTTTCTATTATGAATTAGGAAAAAATGAAATTGAATTGATGGAAATTTACTTATTAAAAGAGGAAATTGAAAAACGCTATAAACAAGTGTTTTTGATACCATTTAGTGAGAAATGGACCCATTTTTTTGAGTCTGATTCACTATTTCAAGTAGCAGAAACACTTCCTCAAAGGCAGTTTTATCAAGAATACGTAGCTTCACATATAGAAAATAATCATCGGGTATTTGTGATTATTTCAGATGCTTTTCGCTATGATATTGCACATGAATTGATGCAAATTATAAATATGGATTATCGATTAACTGCATCAATCGAAAGTATGCGTGGGGTATTTCCTTCAACGACAGAATTTGGCATGGCGGCACTATTACCAAACAATAAACTTGGCATAACTACAAAAGGTGTGGTTCAAGTGAACGATAAACGCGTAGATTCTTTGGAAGCACGTTTGAAAATTCTAAAATCAAAAACTGAAAATGAAATGCAGGCAACAGCGTATCATGGAAAAGATATCTTAGCTAAAAATCGCATGAATTTGCGCCAAATATACAATGGATCGCTGTTAAATTATATTTATCATAATACAATTGATAGTATTGGTGATCAGGCTTCAAGTGAAAATCAGATATTTAATGCAATTCAGATTGCTATGGAGGAACTTACAAGACTGATTAAAAAATTAGTGACAGATGTTAACGCCTCAAAAATTATCATCACAGCTGATCATGGATTTATTTACACTGTTTCACCTTTAAAAAAGTTTGAAAAAACAACAAAAGTAAAAGGCGATATCTTGTCTCAAAATAGACGCTATATGCTCAATTTACTTGCAGAAAAAAGAGCGGAAACCTTGATGTTTCAATTAGATGTAGTAGGAAATCATGAGATAGTTGGGTACACTCCACATGGTGTCCATCGATTTGCTATTCAAGGAGGAGGCAGTAACTATGTTCATGGTGGTATTTTGCCACAAGAAACGTTAATTCCAGTTTTACAGGTGAAGACTGAACGTGGAAAAGAGCCTAAGAAAGAAGTTCAAGTTCAGTTTATTGGAGAACAAAATCGAATTACAAATGAGGTTACTTACTTGGATTTTTTCCAAATTCAACCTGTCAGTCATAGCCATAGTCCTAAAAGAGTTCATGTTTATTTAGAAGATAACGATGGACGTAGAATTTCAAATGAATTTATTTTATTGGCTGATTCCTATAGTGAAGAATCAGAAGAACGATTGATGCGGGAAAAATTAATATTATTTAACCAAAAGTATGAACTAACGGAAGCTTATTTTTTAATTATTCAAAATGAAAGTACACCTGATGAACAAGAGCGTATCAGATTTGTAATTGATTTGATACCTAATCAATATTATATAAAATAAAAATCAGAAAAGTATTGCTTTTTTGATTCATCTCCGTTAAAATGTAGTTAAGAGTTATAGCTGACTCTGTAAGGAAATTATAGTAAAGAGCACGTCTAACGTGCGTCTGTAAAGCACTGACCCCCTACTTTTTATAAAGTAGGGGGTCATCTTTTTTTATAGAATAAATATGATATAATAAAGATAAATATATTGTTTAGGAGTGGAGATATGGGGTATAGAATTGGACTAGATATTGGGATTACATCAATTGGATATGCAATTTTAAAAACAGATAACACAGGAAATCCTTACAAAATAGAACAGATGAATTCAATTATTTTTCCCGCAGCTGAACATCCAAAAACAGGTAAATCATTAGCTTTACCAAGAAGGGAACAGCGCGGTGCTAGAAGACGGAATCGTCGTAGAAAGTTTAGGAAATATCGTACGAAAATGCTTTTTATTAAACATCATTTATTAACTAAAAATCAAATGGAAATGATTTATACAGACAGTAGAATTTTAACAGACATTTATGAGTTGCGAAAAAAAGCCTTAGATGAACGAATTAGTAATGAAGAATTGTATCAAATCTTATACTTTTTTGCAGGGCATCGAGGATTTAAGTCAAACCGCAAATCTGAATTAACTGAAAAAGATATGGGAACAATGTTAACTGCGATTAAAGGGATTGAAGAGGTTCTTAGGAATGGCACCTATCGTACATTAGGTGAGTATATGTACATGGATGCAAAGTATCAAGAACATAAACGAAATAAAGAAGGCTTAGATCGCTATCTAGGAACAGCCAAACGAGCTTTAGTAGAAGATGAAATTAAACAAATTCTGACGAAACAATTTGAATTGGGAAATTTGGATTTAACCAAGGAGTTTGAAGAGGCTTTTATTGGAGATGAAGAGAAAACTGGTATTTTTAATGATCAACGAGATTTTGAAGATGGTCCAGGTAAACAGAGTCCCTATGCTGGTAATCAAGTTGAAAAAATGATTGGCGATTGTACCTTTGAAAAGGATGAAAAACGTGCTCCTAAAGCAAGTTTTACTTTTCAGTATTTTGATTTACTCAGCAAAATCAATCAATTGCGTTATCGTGAACGAATAGGTAGTGACTATCAAGAGCTAACTTCTGAGCAAAGAGAATTACTAAAAGAAAAAGTTTTGACTACTCAAAAAGTTACGTTTGCTGGAGTCAAGAAACTATTAGGTTTATCACCTTATACACAATTTAATTTATTAAATTATGGAACAAAAACAACTCAAGAGGAAACGGAAAGTAAAACGAACTTCTATTCACTACTGAATTATCATAAATTAAAAAAAACATTACCAGAAACTTTTTTTAAGTCGTTATCTGTTGATCAAATTGATGTAATTGCTTATGTGTTAACCGTTTATTCAAGTGATCATCGTCGTCGAGATGAGTTTTATGGCAGGTTAGCTTTACCAGAAGAAATTGTAGATTTACTATTGCCGCTTAATTTCAGCAAGTTTGGTAATTTATCATTAACAGCTATGAAAAAAATTATTCCTTATTTAGAAACAGGAAAAGTTTACTCAGAAGCAGCTGGTTTGGCTGGCTATGATTTTCGATATAAGCAGATAGATGAGGAATATATTGAGAAAAATGTTAATAATCCAGTTGTAAAACGGGCGGTTAAACAAGCCATTAAACTAGTGAAAAATATTGAAAGACAATATGGCTATCCACCTGATGCACTCAATATTGAATTAGCTAGGGAAATGGGTAAAACATTTGCAGATCGTCGAAAAGTGATGAAGTTTCAAGAAGAAGGGCGAAGAAGAAATGAACAACTTGCTGAGAGAATCCGTGACTTAGGTCAGTCAGTTAATGGAGAAAATATTACTAGACTTAAGCTATATGAAGAGCAAAATGGATTTGATCCATATACTGGTAACACAATTCCTTGTAATCAAATTTTTTCAGATGTTTATGATGTAGACCATATTATTCCTTATAGTAAAACATTAGATGATAGCTTTGGTAATAAAGTTTTAGTTAGTTCAGCTGCAAATAAAGAAAAGGGCAATCGAATCCCAATGGACTATATTGGAGGCAATCCAGAGCGCCGAAAGAAATTAGAAACTATTGCAAATTCAATTAAAAATCCTAAAAAACGTGAAAAGCTATTAAAAGAAGAGTTAACAAAAGAAGATATGGAAGGTTGGAAAGCACGAAATTTAAATGATACTCGCTATATTTCTAAGTTACTCTATGATTACTTTAGACAAACTATTCAGTTCCCAGAATTAGCAGTAGAAAAAAAGAAACGTGTTTTTGCGATTAATGGTTCGGTTACTGCAAAACTGAGAGCGAGATGGGGATTTAATAAAGTTCGTGCTAATGGAGATGAACATCATGCCTTAGATGCTTTAGTTGTAGCATGTGTGACAGATAAGTATATCCAAGAAGTAACAAAATATAGTAAAAGAAAAGAAGTTAGAGAAAACAGTGATTTGTGGAGATTAGATGAAACACCAGAGGCTATTGAAGCAGATGTTGTTAAAACTAAGACAGACTATAATCGAATATTTAATCAAGCTTTCCCAACTCCATGGGTAAATTTTAGAGAAGAAACCAGATGTCGTATGTCAGGAAATCCATCAGAATTAATGAAGAACTATACATGGGAAACTTATACAGATGAAGAAATTGCAGATTTAAAGCCAATCTTTATTGTACGTCTCCCTAAAATGAAAACGAAAGGTGCTGCCCATGAAGAAACTTTGCGTAGTGGAAAACTTTATGAGCAAGGATTGAATATTAGTCGAGTTTCAGTTAGCCGATTGAAATTAGATAAAAATGGTGTGATCAAAAGTGGAAATGCAGAATTTTATCAAGCAGATGGCAATGGTTGGAAACTTGTTCATGAGAAATTAACAGAAGCATTATTGGCTCATGGAGGAGATGGTAGTAAGGCTTTTCCAGAGGGATTCTTACAGTATACTCATGAAGGTAAAGAGTATATGGTAAGAAAAGTTCGAGTCGTTGGGAAATCATCGTTACAAGTACCCTTAAATACTAAACTAGCTGTAGCAGATAATGGTTCAATGATCCGAATTGATATTTTTAGAACAGAAAATGGTAAATATCAATTTGTTCCAATTTATGTTAGTGATAAGGTGAAAGAAACTCTTCCTAACCAAGCTTCTGCAGGTGGTAAGAATTCAAAAGATTGGCCAGTTGTTAAGCCAGAGGACTTTTTATTTTCACTTTACCCAAATGATTTAATTCGCATTAAGCATAAAAAAGGGGTAAAACATACTTCAAAAGACGGAAATAAGGAAGTAGAAATTAAATCAGATTTTTTTGCGTACTACAAAGGAGCTAATATCTCAACCGCTAGTATTTCTGGAATTAATCACAATAACTTTTTTGAATTTGAAGGTGTGGGCTTAGCTACTTTAATCAGTCTAGAGAAATATCGAGTGGATTACTTTGGTAATTACTATAAAGTGAATGAAAAAATACGTCAAGAATTCCACAAAAAATAAATTTGCCATTAAATGAATGAAAGACATCTAAAAATAAGAATAATTTAAAATTGTGTCCATTTTTTAGCCAGCAAAAAAGCCGTAGAAACGTTGAGGTTCTGCGGCTTTTTGCTGAGGGTACTACATTATAGCTGATTCTGTAAGGAAACTATAGCTCTGTTTCTATCTTTTTTAAATTTTTAGTAACTACATTATAGCTGATTCTGTAAGGAAACTATAGCTTGCGAAGTACAAGTTTGATGAACTTACTGACTACATTATAGCTGATTCTGTAAGGAAACTATAGCTCTTTCTTTCACTTTCATTTTTCTAATTTTACTACATTATAGCTGATTCTGTAAGGAAACTATAGCAATGAGTAATCAACACCTTCAATTTTGTTTACTACATTATAGCTGATTCTGTAAGGAAACTATAGCTGTAGTGAGTGTTCAAGTAAACGTTAATAAACTACATTATAGCTGATTCTGTAAGGAAACTATAGCTCATCAATGACTGACAAAATTAAAGCACCAACTACATTATAGCTGATTCTGTAAGGAAACTATAGCACCTTGACGCTAAAGCAGTCTATCACACACACTACATTATAGCTGATTCTGTAAGGAAACTATAGCCTCGAAAGTCTATTGATCAGTCCATTTATAACTACATTATAGCTGATTCTGTAAGGAAACTACAGCAAAAACCAATCAACATATTTAATTTATTTTAACGCTCTACAATGATTTTCATAGGAGAATCATATACATATTTTGGTTTTTGTTGACAAATTTGATAAACAATATTAATGTATGTTTAGATGTCTAAGAGGTGAAGCGATGGATTTAGGGAAAAGAACATTTCAAGAAATCAAACAAGGATACTTTCTAGCTGAGGAAGGTTACCATTGTCATTATTGTGAGGAAAATTTTTCAATCAATCAAGTTTATTCTCTTAACGATAAAATCTATATGGCCCAGCAAGCTATTCAGCAGCACATTGAGATAGAACACAGTGGGAATTTTCAACAATTAGTGGGAAATGAAAGCAAATATAATACGTTAACTGAAAAGCAGAAGCAGTTATTAATTGAATTTGAAAGTGGTGAATCAGATGCAGAAATTGCTAAAAATTTGGGTGTATCTCATTCGACAATTCGGCATCAAAAATTTACTTTTCGTGAAAAGGCCAAGCAAGCAAAATTTTATTTAGCCTTGTATGAAAATACTTTTACTTCAATTGAAACAACCGAAGATGCCTTGATTTCTATTCATAATGAGGCACTTATGATAGATGATCGTTATGTAACCACTGAAAAAGAACAAAAAGATATTTTAGAAAAAAACTTTTCAACATTTGGACCACTTACACTCGTTCACTGGCCTAAAAAAGAAAAGAAAAAAATTGTAATTATGAAACGAATCATTGAAGAATTGAAAATAAACTATACCTATACAGAAAAAGAATTAACGAAAACGTTAGCCAAAATATATCATGATCCAGTGACATTGCGACGCTATTTATATGATTACGGCTATCTTAATCGCACGCCTGATGGTGGTGCATATTGGTTAACTAAATAAACGAAGGAGTAAGAAAATGGAAAAAGATCGCAAAAAAGCATTAGCTCAAGAATATAAAGAAATGAAAAAATATTATGGCGTCATTCAAATTAAAAATGAAAAAAATGGGAAAATCTTTATTGACACAGTTGCAAATACTAAAAACCGTTGGATTGTCTACCAAATGAGCTTAAAATCAAACCGTTTAATTAATAAAGAATTGCAAAAAGAGTGGAATGAATTTGGGGCAGAAGCATTTACCTATACTATTTTATGGGAAAAAGATAGCTCACAAATCAAAGATATGAAATATGAATTAAAAAAATTGAAAAAAGAGTGGCTCTTGAAATTAGAACCCTTTGACGACAAAGGCTATCATAAACCACTTTAAATTTTGAAAAGACTATCACTAAGTGGATAGTCTTTTGTTATTTGAAGACCCCATATTCATTGCTTATTTTTCGATTAGCGATATACTTAATTTAGTTCCATAATCGTCAAAAATAAAATTAGAGGAGTGTTATTTATGTATTATAGTAATGGAAATTATGAAGCATTCGCACGTCCCAAAAAACCACAAGATGTTGATCAAAAATCAGCATATTTCGTTGGCTCTGGTTTGGCTTCGTTAGCAGCAGCAGTATTTTTGATACGAGATGGTCAAATGAAAGGTAAGCGGATTCATATTTTAGAAGAACTGCCAATTACTGGTGGTAGTTTAGATGGAATCCATAATCCAACAAAAGGTTTTATTATCCGTGGTGGTCGAGAAATGGAAAATCATTTTGAATGTTTATGGGATTTATTTCGTTCCATTCCCTCATTAGAAATAGAAAATGCATCGGTTTTAGATGAATTCTACTGGCTAAACAAAGAAGATCCGAATTCTTCTAAGATGCGGGCAACAGAAAATCAAGGACAAGATGCTCATACAGATGGAAAATTTACATTAACAGACAAAGCTTCTGAAGAAATTGTAAAACTTTTTTTGGCCTCAGAAGAAGAACTAAATGATAAAAAAATATCAGATGTCTTTACACAAGATTTCTTTGATTCTAATTTTTGGTTGTATTGGCGGACGATGTTTGCCTTTGAAGAATGGCATAGTGCTATGGAAATGAAGCGTTACATCACACGATTTATTCATCATATTGGTGGATTACCAGATTTATCCGCGTTAAAATTTACTAAATACAATCAATATGAATCTCTCGTTTTACCACTTGTAAGCTATTTAGAAGAGCAAGAGGTTCAATTTCAATATGATACGACTGTGACGAATGTCCTTGTTGATCGGGAGAATGGCAAAAAAGTTGCCAAGAAATTAATTTATCAAGAAGCTGGAAATGAAAAAATTCTTGATTTAACGGAAGATGATTTTGTCTTTGTGACAAATGGTAGTATTACAGAAAGTTCAACATATGGAGACCAAGAACATCCTGCTATCTTAAATTCAGCTTCTGGTGGTAGCTGGACACTGTGGAAAAATATTGCTGCACAAGATCCGAGTTTTGGTCGACCAGAGAAATTCTGTTCTAATATTGCCGCAACCAGCTTCGTTTCAGCTACGCTAACGACATTAGATAATCGTATTCCTCCTTATATTGAAAAAATTAGTCAACGTGATCCATTTGCAGGAAAAGTAGTGACTGGTGGAATTGTAACGGCGAAGGACTCAAATTGGTTAATGAGCTATACGTTGAATCGTCAACCGCATTTTAAATCTCAACCAAAAGATCAACTAGTAGTCTGGATTTATGGCTTATTTTTAGATAGACCAGGAAACTATGTAAAAAAAGCGATGCGAGATTGTACTGGAATTGAACTAGCGGAAGAATGGCTATATCATTTAGGCGTTCCAGAAGCTGAGATTCATGAAATGGCTGTAAATTCAGCCAATACAATTCCATGTATGATGCCGTATGTGATGTCTTATTTTATGCCTCGTGCGATTGGAGATCGTCCGAATGTTGTTCCAGAAGGGTCAATTAATTTAGCTTTTATTGGTAATTTTGCTGAAACTCCGAGAGATACAGTTTTTACAACAGAGTATTCTGTTAGAACGGCAATGGAATCAGTGTATCAATTATTAGCAATCGATCGAGGAGTACCTGAAGTATTTGCTTCTGCATTTGATATTCGAGTATTATTAAATTCTTCTAGTCGAATGATGGACGGCAAAAAACTTTATGATTTGAAGATGCCATTTTTGTTAAAACATCTAGAAAAAAGAGGTGTTGAAAAATCAAAAGGAACAATTATTTACGATATGTTAAAGGATTCAGGGCTGATTTAAGTCTAGTTTGCAAATGAACGTACTGAAAAAGATAGCATCAGTTTATATCGATGCTATCTTTTTTTAATAGAATAAATAAAAAACAAATCTATTGACATATGAGTATGTATTCATGTATTATATAGATAGCAAATGAATATATACTCATGTGAATAAAATTAACTAAATTTAAAATTGAATTTTACTTTGGAGAGGAAGATTACGATGGAAACAGTTGAAAAAAAAGCACACAACCATGAAGAAAAACATGACCACAATCACGAAAAAGGTCATAAACATGACCACAGTCAAAATCATAATCATGATGGACACAATCATGGCGATAGTAAATCGCCTGTCATTTTATTTTTTATTGGTTTGGCGGCTTTTGGGCTAGCGCTATTAATAAAAGAAAAAAATGTCATGCAAAGTGCATTATTTGTTGGAGCTATGGTTTCGTCAGGCTATCATATTATTGGTGAAGGTATAGGGGATACAATTAAAAATACAATAAAAAATAAACGATTTTCACCTAATGTCCATCTTTTAATGACTTTAGCAGCTATAGGTGCAGCTATTATTGGGAATTTTGAAGAAGGGGCATTACTAATTATTATTTTTGCTGGGGCACATTTCTTAGAGGAATATGCTGAAGGACGTAGCAAACGTGAAATTACAAACTTATTAAAAATGAATCCAACTGAAGCGCGTTTGATTCAACCAGATGGAAGTACAAAAACAGTGGATGTATCTACGCTAAAAATTGGAGACAAACTACAAGTTTTAAATGGTGATCAAATTGCCACGGATGGTGTGATTTTATCTGGAATGACGTCCATCGATGAATCTTCAATCAATGGAGAAAGTATTCCAAGAGAAAAAACAGTTGGTGATAATGTGTTTGGTAGTACGATTAATGGCAGTGGTGTGATTACAATGGAAGTAACGAAGGATAGTAGTGACACAGTTTTTGCTAAAATTATCCAACTTGTTAATCAATCACAATCTAACTTATCAAAAACTGCTACTAAAATTCAACGAATTGAACCTTACTATGTAACTCTTGTTCTTGTTTTAGTACCAATCTTTATTATCCTAGCACCAACATTGTTTAACTGGACATGGAATCAAAGCTTTTACCGTGGAATGGTGTTCTTGATTTCAGCTTCCCCATGTGCGCTGGCAGCAAGTGCAATTCCAGCAACATTGTCCGCAATTTCTAACTTGGCAAAACGTGGTGTTTTATTTAAAGGTGGTTCTTATTTATCTAACTTGGCTGAAATTAAAGCCGTTGCATTTGATAAAACGGGAACACTAACAAAAGGGAAACCTTCTGTAACTGATTTTTACTTTGAAATGGCTGAAGCAACAGATTCTGAACAAGGATACATGGATATCATTGTTGCAATGGAAAAAACAGCTAATCACCCATTAGCGAATGCTATTTTAGGCAAATTTAACGCTGAAAATATGTTGAACATCGAAGTTGAAAATAAAATTGGAACAGGCTTAATTGCTGAATATGAAGGTGCAACTTACCAAATTGGTAAACCTGAAATATTTGAAAATGTCGATCAATCTATTCAACAACACAATCAAGAGTATAGCAATGAAGGGAAAACAGTTGTTTATTTTGCTAAAAATAAACAAGTATTAGGACTCATTGCAATGATGGATGTGCCTAATGAAAATGCAATCGAAGTAATCCGTTATTTGAAATCACAAAATATTCATACAACAATGATTACTGGTGATGCTGAATTAACTGGACAAGCAGTGGGACGTATAATCGGAATTGATGAAGTTGTAGGAAATGTGCTTCCAGAAAATAAAACACAGATTGTAAAAGAACAACAATCTCGTTATGGAATGACTGCAATGTTAGGAGATGGAGTCAACGATGCACCAGCTTTAGTTACAGCAGATATTGGTGTGGCAATGGGCGATGGAACAGATATCGCAATTGATGTAGCAGATGCTGTTCTAATGAAAAATGATTTGACAAAATTCAGTTATGCTCATAAGACTGCTAAACGTTTAGATCAAGTTGTTTGGCAAAATATTATTTTCTCAATGTTAATTGTAGCAACATTAGTCTTTTTAAACAGTATTGGCAAAATGGATATTACGCTAGGTGTTTTAATCCATGAAGGTAGTACACTATTAGTTATTTTGAATGGTTTAAGATTATTGATTCCAACTAAAAAATAGAAACTAGACTAGAAGAATCGAAACAAAACTTATTTTTAGTTTTGTTTCGATTTTTTTTTAACAAAATTCTTGTAACTGTTAAGAGAACATGATATAGTAAAAAAAGCAAAACGTAATAATTTCGATTTATAAAGTGTGAGGAGGAAAAACATGGCAAAAAAATCAAAAATAGCTCAAGCAAAAAGACAAGTTCTAATGATTGAAAAATATGCTGATTTACGTGCAGAATTAAAGGCGAGAGGTGACGTGAAGGCCTTAGCAAAATTACCAAAAGCTTCTCATCCGAATCGCTTGAGAAATCGGGATCTATTAGATGGTCGTCCAAGAGGTTATATGAAAAAATTTGGATTATCCCGAATTAATTTTAGAAATTTGGCTCATAGCGGACACTTACCTGGTGTAAAAAAAGCGAGTTGGTAATAAGGGGCAGTAAACTTAATGTATGGAGGTGATAAAAATGGAAAAGATAGATTCTTCAAGTGCGCGTAGGCGATTAAAAAGCAGAAATATCAAAACGCGAAAACGTGCATTAAAACTTATTAAGCAAGCTAAAACTGAGAAAAAAAAGAAGATGGTTGGTTCGCCAGTGTGAACGCTTGCTAGCTTGGAAATTTAAAGGCATTCCTAAAAATAGAATAAGGTATGAAAGAGGCTGAATTGTAGCGTATTCTAAACAATGAAAAGTTCATAATAATCATCCTTTTTCCTAGACTTTTTGCGTGAAATAACTTAGGATAAATAAATACGCTTTTGGAGTTACATGCTAGGAGGAATAATTTTGATTAACTATCTATTAAATCGTTTTGAACGCAATTATAAGGGAACACGAGAAGGACTTAGGACAGGACTAGGGATTTTAGCCGGAAAAATAGGCTTACTTTCTAATCTAGTTCTTTTTTTAATCAAATTAATGATTGGATTGCTTTCTGGAAGTGTCTCAATTATGGCAGATGCGATTAATAATTTGTCAGATACAATTTCGTCTATTTTGACTTTAATCGGTTTCTATATCTCTGGTAAGCCAGCAGATGCAGAACATCCATATGGACATGAGCGTTTTGAATATATCAGCGGAATGCTCGTATCAGTATTGATCACCTTTGTTGGTTTTCAGTTTTTGATTACTTCTGTTAAAAGAATCATGAATCCACAAAGTGTTAAAGTAACGGGACTTGTATTAGTTATTTTAATTTTTTCAATCGGCATTAAAACTTGGCAAAGTTTCTTTTATCAAAAAACAGCTAAAAAGATTGATTCTAATACATTAGTTGCATCAGCAAAAGATAGCATTAATGATGTTTTCACAACATTAACGGTATTATTATCAGCCATTGTAGAAGGGATAACCGGTTTACGAATTGATGGATATGTTGGGTTATTGATTGCTATTTATATTATCTATAGTGGTTTTAAAATGATTCTGGAGTTTATTGATGCATTGATGGGAACAAGACCGCCACAGGCTGAAATCGATGCTATGAAAGAACATTTATCTTTAGTAAAGGATATTGTTGGTTACCATGATCTATTGATTCATAATTATGGACCTAATAAAGTTTTTGCATCGGTTCATATTGAAATTGACGATACGTGGGATTTGAGAAAAGCCCATGATACCATTGACTTGATTGAAAGAGAATTTAAACACGGATTAGGTGTAGACTTAGTCTGTCATATGGATCCTGTAAGCCTACATGATCAAGAACAAAACAGAATTTATCTATTATTGAAAGAAATTATTCATTCACTAGACAATAATTTAAAAATGCATGACTTACAAATTGAGCAAAAAGACGGAGAAACTTCAACTATTTACTTTGATATTGCGATTCCTAAGGATTTTAACTTAACTGATAATGAATTAGAAGAGCGAATTCAATATGCAGTTGAACAAAAAATTGGTGAATTTCAAGTGGAAATTACCTTCGATCATATTTATCTGTTGATTTAAATGAACAAAAAATTGTACCCAATAAAATAGTTGAACTTTTTAAATGTTTTTATTTAAAAAGTTCAACTATTTTTTTGCAAAATTAAAGAGGGTAATGATAATATTTTTTCTGAAAATATAGAAAAAATAAAAAAAGATTTACGGTTGTTATTTTTCAAGGAAATTAGTAAAGATATAGATAGAAAACTCCGTCTATATAGGAATAAGAAAAGTTAGATATATTTTGGAATTATAAGAAAAATTATTTAAATTTAAGAAATAGACGTTTTTTTTTGAAAAAGTGCTTAAAAAAGTGTCTAAAATTAAATGAAATAATTTTTTTTTTTTAGATAATTAGTAAAGTTAAAAAATATTAGCTATAGATTTAATGGTAAAATGTATAAGATGTTTAGCAGATTTTGAGAGGAGAATTCAATTTGATAGTATTTTTAATTTTATTATTTGTCTTTAACGGAACATTACTAATTACAGGAAGATGGTTTTTATACAAACAAAAAGATAAATTTTCAACGATTTTTTTAAAAAGTATTCAATGGTTAATGAATGGCATCTTTTTGATAGTAAATTCAGAATTGTTATTGTCGACAATGTATCCCAATACATACCATCCAGTCATTTTTGAAATTGGAGTGTCGAACTTTATACTTACGCTTATTATTCAAATTCCTTTTTACTTACTTATTTATGGCTTCCTTGGTTTTTATATAGGGAATGCTTTATTGACCGTTTTAACCTTTATATTAGGTGTTTCAAATTACGTGAAGTTTACATTACAAGGTTTGCCCCTATTTATTTGGGATTTTTTATCATCTAAAATGGTTACAGATGTGCTTTTTAATATGGTATTGAAAGAACAATTACTGATTACAATTCTTTCACTTATTCTATTAACTGCTATGATTTGGGGCTTGAAGAAACTATTTTATTCTTGGCATTTTCCCACTGAAAATTGGAAATTACGAGGAACTTTAGCCGCAATTGGCTGTATTAGTATGGTGTTTTTCTTTTTTAATTTTGAACAGATTTACTCGAAGTTTAACATTCAAGCGGCAGAGTATAACAAACCGATTCAAAAAAGTTATCAAGAAAATGGATTTGTTCTATCGTTTCTTGGGAATTCTAATCAACATGGAATGGTTATGCCTGCGAACTATTCAAAAGAAACAGTTGCAGAGGCTGTCACTGAAATTAAAAATAAAATGGATGCGATTAATAAGCCAAAAGTTGAGCTAATTAAAGAACAACGACCAAATATTATCTTTATTTTAAGCGAAGCATTTTGGGATCCAACTACAATTAAAGAAGCGGAATGGACACAAGATCCAATTCCAACTATCCATGGTTTAATGGAAACGTCTGGTGGGTACCTATTTTCACCAGAGTTTGGTGGTAGCACTGCGAATGTAGAATGGAATGTTTTAACTGGTTTTTCTTCTAATTTTACTATTGATGGTTATATTCAATACAATCGAACAACTCAACTAAAACAGGCACCAAGTATTGTTGAACCTTTGAAAAGTCAGGGGTATCAAGCGATTGCCTTACATGATTATCAAAAAGAGTATTATTATCGGACAGAAGTTTACAAAAAGTTTGGTTTTTCAGAATTCATTTCTGAAACAGAAATGACGCATCACGATACGAATAATATTGGTACGTACATTAGTGACGCATCTATTTTTAAAGAAGCAGTTGAATTGATAGATAAAAAAGGAAAAGATAATCCTATGTTGCTACATATGATTACTATGCAAAATCATTATCCTTATACATCAAACTCTAAATTTGGCCAAATAGATTATGTGAAGAATAAAGAGGCATTAGTTGATGGTGACCAATTTAATTTATATATAAATGGGTTAGCAGATACAGACAAGGCAGTTAAAGAATTATTAACCAGTCTTGAAAAAGTTAAACGTCCAACCTATGTTGTCTTTTATGGTGATCATTTGCCATCTTTAAATAATGAATTCTATGAGCATGCAACCTTTAATACAAATCAAAACCAAGTCGTTGCCAAACACGAAACTTCTTATTTTGTTTGGAAAAATGATGGAGAAAAACTAGAAGTGCCAAGTGAGGTAATCAGTCCTAACTATATTGCTGGAGATATAATGGAAAGATCTGGATTGCATCAAACTATTTTTCAACAATATACGACCTATGTTCAAAATAAAATACCTGCCTTTAATAAGCGTGTATATTTGGACAAAAAAGGCAATTCAAAAAAATTAACCAATGATGAAGAGGAACTGTTAGATCGTTATTATTTAATTCAATACGATATGATGTATGGAGAACAGTATAGTTCCAAAATTTTTGAAGTTGAAAGTTAACATAAAAAGGAGATTAATGAATGAATATCGGTATTTTTACAGATACGTATTTTCCGCAAATAAGCGGTGTTGCAACATCAATTGCGATGTTGCAAAAGGAGTTAACCAATCGTGGACACCAAGTTTACATTTTTACAACATCGAATCCTGAAGCAAATGATATAGAAGATTATCCCAATGTTTATCGAATTCCAAGCATTCCTTTTCTATTTTACACGGAGCGACGTATTTCCTACGTTAGCTCCCGTAAAATAACGCGTTTAGTAGAAGAATTGAAGCTTGATATTATTCATACACAGACTGAATTTTCATTAGGGGTGATTGGACAAAAAGTAGCACAAAAATATAACTTACCGTTGTTACATACGTATCATACGATGTATGAAGATTACTTGCATTATATTGCGAACGGAAAATTATTAACTAAACCGATGGTGAAGTACTTAATGCAATCATTCTGTCAAAAAGCAGATATTGTGATTGCTCCTACTGAAAAAGTGAAATTAACTTTGGAGAAGTATCAAATATGCCGTCCAATTAAAATTATTCCTACAGGGATTGATTTTCAAAGTTTTGAGCAAACAGATTATTTACAACAACAAACCAATGAATTAAAAAAAGAATTAGGTTTGTCAGAGGATGATTTTGTTTTAGTCTGGCTTGGACGGGTTGCTTATGAAAAAAATTTAGAAGAAATTTTAAGAGAATTACCAGCTATTTTAATGGAACAGTCGAATACGAAGTTAGTTATTGTTGGTGACGGTCCTGCTAAAAAAGATTCTGAAAAAATAGTGCAAGAATTAGGTTTAAATGAAGTGGTTCAATTTTTAGGTGAACAAAATTGGGAAAATATTAATAAATTTTATCAGCTAGGAAATGCTTTTATCAGTGCATCAACTACAGAAACACAGGGCTTAACTTATATAGAAGCGTTGGCGTCAAATCTACCAGTTATTGCCAAACGAGATAGTAGCATTGAGCAATTAATAGTTGATAAACAAACTGGATTTTTATTCGAGAAATCTAGTGAACTGCCAGCCATTATAAAATCTATTAGTCAATATCCAGCCGCAACAGAGGCTATTATTAAAAATGGACGTGAACAAATTAAGAATCTTTCGGTTGAACATTTTGGTGATACTTTAGAAGAAGTTTATGAAGGTTTGTTAAAAGAAGCAGTTGAAAAATAAATGCACCAAGTAAGAGGGGAAAATAAATGATTAGAGTAATTGATTCATCAAAAAGCTATCCGATGGGTGATCGACTACAGATGGTAAATAACAAAATTAGTTTTAAGATTCGTAAAGGTGAATTAGCTATGATTATTGGACCTTCTGGTTCAGGAAAATCAACAGTTTTAAATATCCTTGGTGGATTAGAAGTAAATGATTCAGGATCAGTTTATGTAAATAAAAAAAATATTAGTAAGTTTAGTGAAAAAGAACGCTCCTTGTATCGAAAAGATGTAATTGGTTTTGTTTTTCAATTTTATAACTTAATTGCAAATCTTACAGCAAGAGAAAATGTTGAACTAGCAGCAAATATGGCTGAAAATCCTTATACAGCAGAAGAAGTGCTGAAACAAGTTGGATTAGCGAATCGGATGGATAATTTTCCAGCACAGTTATCTGGTGGCGAACAGCAACGTGTTGCAATAGCACGTGCTTTAGTAAAAAGACCGAAAATTTTATTATGTGATGAACCAACTGGCGCATTGGATTTTGAAAGTGGCCAAGGGGTTTTAATGTTGCTACAAGAAACCGCACAAAAATATGGAACGACCGTAGTCATGGTCACTCATAATGGTGCGATTGCTTCAATGGCGAACCGAGTAATTGAGATTAAGGATAGCCGTGTCAAAGAGATTAAAGTGAATAAAAGCCCAATTCAAGCCAACTTGATCGAGTGGTAGTAAGGAGGAGATACTCAGAATGAAAGTTTTAAGACTTGATTTTTGGCGAGAAATTTCAAAATCTAAAAATCGCTTTTTTTCAATTTCGTTGTTAATTATGATTGGTACGATTCTGTTCATTGGATTAAAATCAGTGGGTCCCAATATGACCGATACCGCAAGTGACTATTACAAAAAGTATCAATTATTAGATTTTCAAATCCAAACAACAGTAGGCTTTGAAGAAGCAGACTATTTGAATTTAATGAAAGCTGATCCAACAATTGAAAGCAGTGAGCTTGGGTATTCACAGATTGTCATGAGCTATGAAAAGAATTTAGTTGCCTACTTAAAATCTTTTCCAAAATATCAAAAAAATGAAGATAGCGGTTTAGAGATTATCGAAGGGAAATTACCTAGAAAAAGCGGCGAATTAGCAATTGATAAAAAAATGTTAGGTAGTTATAAGATTGGTGATAAAATTACCTTTAACGACAGTTCAGATACAGCTATTAAAGATCAATTAAAAGTAACTACTTTCAAAATAGTAGGAATTGTTTCTAGTCCAGAATTTATCCAAAGTGGCACTCGTGGTTTAAGTCCGGTGGGCAAAGGGCTGATTGACTTTTTTGGTGTTATTTTAGAGGAAGATTTTGCCTTACCAGTTTACTCAACAATCTCATTACGTTATCAGAATACTAAAAATTTAAATGGTTATAGCCAAAAATATAGTGATGAAATTGACAAGAAAACAAAAGTTTTAGAAAGTTGGCTAGACGAGTTAGTCTTAAATAAACAAACAAAAGCTAAAGAAGACTTGCAAAAATCCGTAAAATCCTTAGAAAAAGAAGTGATCTCCTTAAAAGATGAGATTAAGAACGGAACGGAAAAGCTAGAAGAAAATGAAAAGCTACTAAATGAAAAAAAAGCCGAATATGATAAAAATAAAGCCGAATATGATAAGAAACATGAAGAAATTCAAGTAGAATTAGAATCAAAAGATGCAGAGCTACAGGAAAATCAAGAAAAAATACAGCATCAAGAACAATTATATGAAGAAAAAGCACAAGAATTTGAAAAGGCAGAGAGTCTTTTGCAAGAAAAAAAGACAGAATTGGCTGGATTACGGAGTCAATTAGAAGAAGCAAAAGCTAGTTTAGAAGAATCTCGTCAGGAGTTGATTCGACAAAATCAAGCATTGACTAGTCTACCTCCTCAACAACAAGCAATTGCTACTGAACAATATAATACAGCTTATGCAGAATATTTAACTCAAGAACAAGTAATTCTAGCCCAAGAAAATGAATTGCTAACGAATGAAACTGCGCTAATTGCAAATGAAACAGAGTTAAATGCGAATCTTAGTGAGATTGAGGCGGCAAAAGGCGAACTGCTTCAGGCCCAGACTAATTTTAATCAAGCAGCAGAAAAATTTCAAACAAGCGAAGAAGAAGTGAATCAGAATTTAGAAGAACAGCAACAAGCAATTGATGATGCTGAAGAACGTTTGGATAGTGAAGAAACTAAGTTTGATGATTTTGTTAGTAGCTTTGAGGAACAGAAAGCAGATGCTGAAGCTGCTATTGAAGAATTAGGCGAAAATATAAAAAAATTAACGAATTCAGTTAAGAAAGTTAGTTTACCAAAGTATACAATTCAGACAAGATTTGATCAACAAGGATATTCTTTATACAAAGAAAACATTGATCGTCTAGAAGGTTTAGGTTTGATTTTTCCAGTTTTCTTTTTTGGAGTAGCTTTACTTGTTACAATGACTACCATAACAAGAATGATTGAGATGCAACGAATTCAAATTGGAACATTAAAAGCATTAGGTGTTTCACCAGTGAATATTTTTTCTAAATATTTTTACTATGCGTTGTCGTCTGGTTTATTAGGCTTCATTGTAGGGAGTATCATAGGAATTTATGGATTGCCAAACTTTATGTTTTATATGTATAAGCCAATGTATAATTTTGAAAGTCTAATTACGACAGTTAAGTTTGAATATGTTCTACAGGCATTTTTAATTACAATTATTGTAACGACATTACCTGTTTTTCTATTTTATACATCTATCTTTAAAGAAAGTGCCTTAAAACTAATGCGTCCGAAAGTTCCATTAGTTGGTCGAAAAATATTAATTGAGAAATGGACATTTCTATGGAGTAAGTTTAGCTTTGATACAAGATTGTCTTTAAGAAATTTATTTAGATATAAATTACGAGCTTTAATGGTTATTGTTGGAATTGCAGGTTCAATTGCTTTACTCTATACGGGATTTAGTGCAAATGAAGCCATTCGGAAAATTCCGGATCGACAATATCAACAATTAAATCAATATCAATTAACTATGCAACTAAATAATGCTGTAGATGAAACCGATACAGAAGCAAATCATCCCTACCAGTCAGTACTAAACTATTATGGGGTGAATGAGCGACTATTAGTTCATCAGCAAGTCATTGAGGTTGGAAAAAGTAAAGAATCTAAAAAGGTGACTCTAGTTGTACCTAAAAACGAAAAGCAACTAAATGAGTTTATTTTGTTAAGAGATCATTGGAATCATGATGCTATTCCTTTAACAAACACGGGAGTCATTATTTCAGAAAAGCTTGCCAAAATGTTTAAGCTAAAAGTTGGTTCTACAATTGAATTTAAGACTAATGATGGCAGTAAAAAGCAAGCTAAAGTGGCAGCTATTAGTGAAAACTATATGAATAATTTTATTTACTTTACTAGTGAGTACTATCAAGAAACCATGAAGCAAAAGCCAAGCTTTGATGTTGAATTGTTGAAATTACCACTAGAGTTTGATCAACAACTAGTTTCTACTACTAAAGAAACAAAAGCTAGCGAAGATACAGTGCTAATTGATGCACCGTTTTATAGCTATTCTGAGAAACTAGATTCTTCATCTGATGACGAAACAGATGCGTCAGAAGATAGTACAGAGGCGACTAAAGAAGCAGAACTGTTTAAAATTGTGAATCGAAGTGGTAAAGATAGTACAGTTCAAGATAATATTGTTCGGAATTTATTAGATCTCGACGAAGTTTCAGGTATCACTTTTATTAGCGATGCAAAACAAGAAGTGAGCAGTGTTCTAGATAGCTTAACGAGTATTTTTTATCTATTAACGGTTTCCGCTGTCGTCTTAACAATTGTTGTGCTAATTAATTTAGCCAATATTAATGTCTTTGAACGCCGACAAGATATTTCAGTGCTGAAAGTGATGGGGTATAATGGAAAAAAAGTCACGCTTTACGTTTTCCGTGAAATTTACTTGTTAATGTTTGTGGGAATCGGACTCGGTGGATTAATTGGAATTTGGCTGTATAATATTGTAATGGCTGAATTAGAATTAGATTTTATTCTGTTTCCAGAAAGTACATTTTTGCTTAATTTTGGAAATTCTAGTGTAGTTGTTATTCTTTTATTCATGCTAATTATGTTAAGAATGCATCGAACCATTCAAGATATTAATCTTTTGGAATCATTAAAATCAGTTGAATAAAACTAGTTAAGCCGTTAAATCTAAGAAATTATTTCTGGATTTAACGGCTTTTTTGCATTAAAAAAAGTGAGTATTGGTGATTTTTCACCAATACTCACTTTTAAAGAAATCTCAATTAGTTGGTAGTTGCAGAACCAATTGTTTCTTTAGCAGACACATTTCCAGTTTTTTGTAAATCAAATTTGGCAACTTTTTCCATGTTCGTAATAGCAACAATCATATCTGTCGCCTTACCAGCATCGATAATTTGTTTTAAATCAACAGTAGCAATTAATGTATCAGCCGTAACAACATCACCAGCTTGAACTTTGATTTCAAATGGAGCACCTTTTAACTCAACCGTATCAAGCCCCATATGCAAGAGAATTTCTAAACCACTGCTCATTTCAAATCCGAGAGCATGCTTCGTTTCAAAAACATTGATGATTTTACCAGCAACAGGGGAATAAATAGCACCATCTGTTGGCTGAACAGCATAACCATCACCCATCATTTTTTCTGAGAAGACAGGATCGCTAACTTCTGAAATTGGAATTAAAACACCATTAACAGGAGCATGGAATTCAACAGTTTGAACTTCATTTGAAGTTGTTTCTGTTTCTGTAACAACAGGAGCTTTAGTTGCTGCAGGAGTTGGGGCTACATTTGCTGTAACTGGTGTGACAGGATCTAATTTATTAAAGATTCCTGCACGACGGAAGAAAATGGTTAAGAAGAATGGTACCACAATTGAGATTGCCATTCCGATAAAGAAAGGAACCCAATCTTGAATTCTAACAGATAGGAAACCAGGTAAACCACCGACGCCGATTGAGTTTGCTCGAACACCCATTAAGGTTACAAACATACCAGCAATACCAGATCCAATCATAGCAGCTACAAACGGATAGATATATTTTAAATTAATTCCGAACATCGCAGGCTCAGTAACACCTAGATAAGCAGAGATTGTTGCAGGAATTGAGATTTGTTCTTCTTTTTCATTTCCTTTGTGAAGGAAGATAACTGCAAGAACGGCAGAACCTTGAGCAATATTTGATAAAGCAATCATTGGCCATAAGTTAGTTGTACCAAAGTCAGCAATTAATTGTGCATCGATTGCCAATGTCGTATGATGCAGACCAGTAATAACTAACGGTGAATAAATGAAGCCAAACAAAGCACCAAATAACCAGCTTAATGAAGATGTTAATCCCATATTTACAACAGCTGAAATCCAGCTACCGATTGTCCAACCAATTGGTCCTAAAATAACATGAGCTGCAATAACAGTAGGAACTAAAGCCAATAATGGCACGAAAATCATTGAAACAACTTCAGGAACATGTTTTCTAAAGAATCTTTCTAGATAAGCTAACATAAAACCAGCTAACATGGCTGGAATTACTTGTGCTTGGTATCCAATTTTATCAACTTGGGCAAAACCGAAGTCCCAGAAAGGAATATCAGCAACTTTAGTTGAAGCAACAGCATAAGCATTTAGTAGTTGTGGAGAAACTAAGGTAATCCCTAGAACAATCCCAAGGATTTGGGTAGTTCCCATTTTCTTCGTAACACTCCACGTAATTCCAACTGGTAAGAATTGGAAGATAGCTTCCCCGATTAGCCATAGGAAATCATTTACTCCTGCCCAAAACTGTGACATTTCAACGATTGTTTGACCACCAAATTGAATATCTCCAAGAATATTACGGAAACCTAAGATTAGCCCTCCGATAACAATTGCTGGTAATAACGGCGTGAAAATTTCAGCTAAAATAGCAACGGCTTTTTGAACAATATTTTGATGTTGTTGTGCTGCACCTTTAACTTGCTCTTTTGAAACGCCTTCAACGCCAGAAACAGCAGCGAAGTCATTATAAAATGTAGGAACATCATTCCCAATAATAACTTGGAATTGTCCAGCATTTGTAAACATACCTTTAACAGATGAAATATTTTCAATTGCATCTTTATCGGCTTTTGAATCATCATTTAAAACAAAACGCATCCGTGTGGCACAATGTGTGACCGCAGAAATGTTCTCTTTTCCCCCAATGTCCTTTAACAACTTTGTAGCGTCGTCAGTGTACTTCCCCATAAAATAAACCCCTTTCATTTTTCGTATTTGTAACTTGTATATATAAGTTCTTTATCATAATACTCTGCTGGAATAAAAAATGCAAGTTTTTATTCTGATAGAAGTCAAATATTTTATTAAAAGCTGTTCCTATAGGTTTTTTAATTCTTTGAAACCCCTTTTATATAAAAAGCTTATTAGATGATATAGGTATAAATTAGTGTTATATTAAATTTAATAATTCATTTAATTAAGATCAGTTTATCATGTTTAATCAAGATTTTCTTCTTTGAACCCTTTTATTGGAAGAATCTAATTTTAGGGAATAAAGAAAATATCAAAATAAAAGAAACTGCTTGAAAAATTTGTTTAAACACTATATAATTTTTATTGAGTACATGTATAGACAAGTTAAAAATTAAAAGGAGCGATTAAATGAAATTTTTAGAGATGAAGCTTTCGTCTAATTTTGATGATACAAATAATAAAGTAGAGATTCATTTAGTAAATTCAACAACATCTGAAACCGAAAAGGAACTAACTATTGAAAACGTAGTAAGTTTAAGTGATATTGAAAACTTACTTGTTTCAATTAAAGCACAATTTTCAGATTTTTCTGGTGGAATAGTTACACAAGCTGGCAGAGAACAAGAGCAAGATATTCTATTTACAGACCAGAATAAAATTTATGATTTTCTACAAGTATTATCAGAAGGATTAAATCAACCTTTTATTTCAAGTCAAATGGCAAATGGAAAGACGATTGAAGCTGCTTTACAAGAGGCTAAGGAATTCTATAGTTGGAATCTTTCTTATGTTGGATACAATCCAGGTAAAGATGAGTATTCAGTTGAATCGTTACTAACAACTGGAAATGGATTCATGGGTTTACGTGGAACAGTTCCAGAAATGAAAATTTCAACAGGTAATTATCCAGCTACCTATTTAGCGAGTCTATATAATACAGCAGATTCAAAAGTTGCTGATGCAACTGTTTCAAATGAGGATTTTGTGAATGCACCAAATATGCAGTATCTTGCTCTTAAAATTGGTGAAGAACTTATTGACATTGAATCAAATCAAGTTAATTATTTAAAACGTACGTTGAATTTAAAAAATGGATTATTTTCATCTGTTGCTTTATTAGAAACAAAGGATGGCAAACAAGTAGAAATTAAATCTGAGCGTATTGCAAATATGGCAGATATGAACCATTATTCAATTCGATATACATTCAAACCCTTGAATTTTTCGGAAAAAGTAACCTTACTTTCAGCAGCAGATGGAGACGTCTATAATTATAATGTGGAAAGATACCGCAGTTTAGAATCACATCATTTAGACTTGGTTGATCTTCAAGCTGAGGGAACGAAAGCAATCTTGGTTTCAGCAACAAAACAATCGAAGTTTACGATTGTGCAAAAATCAGAATTACTTGGTGACTTAGTTGAGGGACAAGAAATAACTAATGAGTTACAACAGAATTATTTAACTCAATCGGTAACAATCGATGTTCAAAAAGGACAAGCTTACGCTGTAACGAAAAATGTTGATGTTTTCTTATTTAATCAAGGAGAAGAAGCTCTAGCAACGAAAGAAAGTCAAACTCCTATTGCCAGTCGTAGCTTTGATGAAGAGTTAGCACAATCAGCAGCAGCTTGGGAAAAATTATGGAAGAAATCGACGATTACTATTACTGGTGATTTGATGTCAGAAAAAATGCTACATTTGCATACGTATCACATCTTAGTATCGGGTTCACCAAATGCAAATCCTAAATTAGATGCTTCAATTACAGCTCGTGGATTACATGGTGAAGCGTACCGTGGTCATATTTTCTGGGATGAATTGTTTATTTTACCATTCTATATTATTCATTTCCCTGAAACAGCTCGTCAATTATTGATGTATCGCTACAATCGTTTAGCAGCAGCTAAAAAAGATGCGTTAGTAGCTGGTTATAAAGGTGCAATGTTCCCTTGGCAGTCTGGCTTAGATGGAACGGAACAATCACAAGATTTGCATTTAAATCCATTGAATGGTGAGTGGGGCAAAGACTTTAGTCGCTTGCAACGTCACGTTTCATTAGCAGTAGCTTATAATGTTTGGTTATACTGGAATAACACAGATGACAAAGAATATATGCAACAATATGGATCAGAGTTACTATTAGAAATTGCGCACTTCTGGGAAAGTGCAGCTACATTTGATGAAGCAACGGGTCGTTATTCAATCGATAAAGTGATGGGACCAGACGAATTCCATGAAGCTTATCCAGGTAAAGAAGAAGAAGGCGGTTTGAAAGATAACGCCTATACTAACATGATGGTTGTTTGGTTATTTGAACAAGTTAAAGCACTGCCAACAATAATAGGTGACACAGAGTTTACAATCGTTGCTGAAAAAGTTGGTTTGACTCCAACAGATTTGATTAAAATGAACGAAATGAAACACAAATTAGCATTAGAGATTAATCCAGAAGGTATTATTGCACAATTTGATGGTTATTTTGATCTAAAAGAAATTGATTGGGACTATTATCAAGAGAAATATGGCAATATTTACCGTATGGACCGCATTCTAAAGGCTGAAGGTGAATCAGCTGATGATTATAAAGTAGCAAAACAAGCGGATACCTTAATGATTTTCTATAACTTTGCTAAAACAAAAGTAGATGAAATTTTAAAAGATTTGACTTATACTTTACCAACAGACTATTTAGAGAAGAACTTAGAGTATTATTTAAAACGAACATCTCATGGATCAACTTTATCACGGGTAGTTCATTCACAATTGGCAGCTATCGCTGGAAATGCAGACTTAGCATGGCAATTGTATCAAGAAGCGCTTTATTCAGATTATCGTGATATTCAAGGCGGTACAACAGCTGAAGGAATTCATGCAGGTGTAATGGCTGCAACCATTTTCATCACGTTAAGCACATTTGCTGGTGTAGATATCCGAAACAATGAAGTGACGATTGCACCAAATTTACCAAAACAATGGCAAGACATTCAATTTGGCTTAACAATTAAAAACGTGAACTATCAAATTGATTTAAATCACACAACATTGACTATTCAAGCAGATCAAGCAACAACTATTTCTGTTTTAGGAAAAAGTTATGCACTGCTTGCGAATCAGACTGAAACAGTATACTATTAAACAAATTAGAAAACTTAAGGAGTGTCATCATGAAAAAAGGATTTATATTTGATTTAGATGGAGTTATTACAGATACAGCGAAGTATCACTATGTTGCTTGGAAAGAGTTAGCAGATTCAATCGGGATCTCAATTGATTTACAATTTAATGAACAATTAAAAGGGATTAGCCGCATGGATTCTTTAGATCGTATTTTAGAACGTGGTGAAAAAGCTGACAGCTATACGCAAGCTGAAAAAGAAGCATTAGCAACAAAGAAAAATACTAATTATGTAGAGCTTTTAGCGGATTTAACACCAAGTGATTTATTACCAGGTGTGCAAGAATTTTTAGAAGAAGCGAAGCGTCGTGAGATTCCTTGTGTAATTGCCTCTGCATCAAAGAATGCTCCTTTTATTCTTAAAAAATTAGGTGTTGCCGATGATTTTGCTCATATTGTAGACCCAGCAACACTGAAAAAAGGCAAACCCGATCCAGAAATCTTTGTAAAAGCTGCTGAAGCAATCTCAATTAGCCCAGCAGATGCAGTTGGTTTTGAAGATGCTCAAGCTGGAGTAGATGGAATTAAAGCTGCTGGAATGTATGCAGTTGGTGTTGTTGTAGATGAACCATTGCACGGCGCAGATATTGAAGTGAAAAAATTAACTGATTTAGATATAGATGTACTTTTGGCACAATAACTAGATTTTGAAATTAGACCAAGTTGGTTTACTAAAAAATTCTTTAAGAAAATAGAGAGTAATTTCTATTTTTTGAAGAATTTTTTTGTTAAAGCAACTGGTGTCCAATTGGAAATAATCATCTTTTTTACTACTTACATCATTTAAATTGCTAAAAAGTTAAAGGAGTTATATAATAAATTAAGATTTGCTTGAAAAATGGAATGGATTTAGGAGTAGTTTATGAATAAATTTAATGAGATTTTTTTAGACCTTGAAAAAAAAATAGTAGGAAATGAATATCCGTCTGGAACGTTATTGCCTAGCGAAAGTCAGCTAATTCAGATTTATGGAGTTTCTAGAGAAACGATTCGTAAAGCTTTGAATTTATTGACAAATGCCGGTTATATTCAAAAGAAACAAGGGAAAGGCTCGATTGTCCTTGATTTAAACCGATTTGATTTTCCCATATCTGGTTTAACAAGTTTTAAAGAGTTACAAGATGCGCAACATATTCCCAGCAAAACAGTTGTCTGTGAGTTAAATGAAATTAGTGTGGATGAACAAATAAGTAAATTAACTCAATGGAAAATTGGAACACCCGTTTGGAAATTAGTTCGCCAACGTTTTATTGATGGGGAAGCAGTTATTTTAGATATTGATTACTTATTAAAAGAAGTGATTCAAGAGTTACCTCATGAAAAAGCAGAGGAATCAATTTATAAGTATTTTGAAACGGAGCTAGGCTTAGAAATTGGATATGCTCAAAAAGAAATTATTGTTGAACCAATCAATCAACAAGACCAAGAATTATTAACGTTACATGATGATGAGAACATCGTTGTGGTCAGAAGTTTAGTTTATTTGGAAGATACCCATTGTTTTGAGTATACCGAATCGCGTCACCGCTTAGACAAATTTCGTTTTGTAGATTTCGCTAGGCGAAGAAAGTCACTTTAAAGAGTTATTTTGAATAAAAAGATCTGTCATTCACTAATTTTCAAGTGAATGACAGATCTTTTTTTGATTTTCCATCTTTACAACTTCCACATTCTGTCTTTATATCTGCTTCACATTAGCTTGGTAAGCTAGGAGTGTAAATAAATTTAGGAGGAACACTATGAAATTTTATAAGCGTGCATTTTTAAGTATTACTAGAAGAAAAGGGAAATCATTGATTTTATTTGCAGTTATTTTTATCTTAGGAAACTTAATTGCTGGGGCGATTTCGATTCAAGAGGCAACGAATAATGTTGAAAATACAATTAAGAAAAAATTAGGCAGTATTGCCACAATTGAATTAGATCTGCAAAAGCTACAAGAATCCGAGGACATGACAAAAATTCCAAGTTTAGATGAAAAGAAAATTAATGCATTTGGCAAACGTCCCGAAGTAAAATACTACGATTACAACATAGACAAATATGTTACTTCAGAAACCATAACACCCTATAAACCAGACAGCAGTGATAATAAAGATGCTATGGTTATTGGAGGTGTTGGAGGATCTGAATTTAAACTAAAAGGCGTTCAGTATGCTTCAATATTGGATTTTAAAGAAAAGAAAGCCAAGTTAATTGCTGGTCGAACCTTTACTGAAGAAGAAATTAAAAATAATCGTTCAAGTACCCTGATTTCAAAAAAATTAGCTGATGCAAACAATCTTTCAGTTGGTGATACATTTACTATGAAAAACGCAGTCTATGATTATAGCCAACGAGATACTGAGGCCATTGCTTCTCGAGATATTCAGATGGAAGTCATTGGTATTTTTGATCCTTTGGAAGCTAAAAAATCCGATGATTCAAAAGAAAAAAAATCCTTATCGTCTGATTTTTTTAATACTGATTTTCAAAATACATTATATGTTCCAAATGAAGTAGCAAAAAGTGAAACGGAATTTGAAAGAGACTCCATGAGAAAAGCTGGTTTGCTATCAGATAATCAATCTAACGAAACGTTTATTACACCTACTTATGTCTTGAAAACGCCAGAAGATAGTCAGCGTTTTAAATCGGCAGTTCAAGCACAAATCCCTAAGGAATATAAAGTAACAAGCTCAAGTGATCAATACAATACAATTGCAGCGCCAATTAAATCTATGTCAGAATTATCTAAATACGTACTGATTGCAGCATTAGGGGCTACCATTTTAATTATTGGTTTAGTTGTTTTGCTATTTTTGCGAGATCGTAAGCACGAGTTTGGCATCTATTTATCTTTAGGTGAGCGTCGTAAACATATTCTAGGGCAGATTCTAATTGAAGTTATGGCAGTTGCCATCGTTGCTGTTAGTTTATCAATTTTTACTGGAAATCTATTAGCTAGTGGTTTATCAGAGTCCATGATTCAAAGTCAAATCGCGGCTGATGCTGAAAAAGAGGCAGCAAGTTCAAATGTCGGTTCGACAATGGTGATGTTAGGCGGTGGTGATGCTAGTAGAGGGGGGGATGTCTCGCAAGCCGATGTTACAAAAGCATATCAAGTTCAATTAAATCAAAAATATATTGGAATGATTTATTTAGTTAGCTTATCCACAATTCTACTATCGACCATCATTCCTGTTACCTATATTGTACGATTAAACCCTAAAAAAATTATGTTATAAGAAAGCAGGCAGAACTATGGCAATTTTAGAAGTTAAAGATTTAAATTATTATTATCAAGATGGCGATCAACGTCGTACCATTTTAAAGGACACAAATTGTATGTTTGAAAAAGGTAAATTTTATACAATTTTAGGACAATCAGGTTCAGGAAAAACCACTTTTCTATCTTTAATCAGTGCGTTAGATCAACCAAAAAGTGGCGAGATTTTCTATGATCAAAAAAATATTGAAACTATTGGATTAGAAAACTATCGGCGCAATCAAATTGGCATTGTTTTTCAGAGCTACAACTTAATTCCATATTTAACGGCAGTTGAAAATGTTTTACTGCCAATGGCTATTACAGATAATCAATTGCCAGCTGAGCAATTGCTAGTAGCTTATAATTTATTGGATTATATCGGCATTGGAAAAAGTAAAGCGGATCGAACAGTCAATCGTTTGTCTGGTGGAGAACAGCAGCGTGTGGCGATTGCTCGAGCAATTGCAACAAATGTTGAAGTGATTTTAGCTGATGAACCTACAGGGAATTTAGACGAAGAAATGGAACAAGAGATTGTACGAATCTTTAAAGAATTAGCTCATAAGCATCAAAAATGTGTGATTGTCGTTACCCACTCGAATGAAATTGCACTACAATCGGATGAAACATTTTATTTACAAAAAGGAAATTTAATTTCATATGAGTGATTTTTTATCAGGCTTTAGCTCAACTACTAATCAGGAGACTTCATCCTCAAAGAGTGATAGTACGTTGAATCAACCTGTAAGTATAGTGCAAACTAGTGGGAAGTTTAGACTAACAGAAGAATCTGAATTTGATCCTAATTTTAAAAAAAAGCAACGAAAGAAGCAGTATTTGATTTTATTGGGAGTGGTTGTTGGCATTGTAATCTTATCCATCTTCTATTATAAGACTACCCATGTTCCAATGCCTAATTTTGTAAATAAGCCAGTCAGTGAAGCTCGAAATTGGGCTGCAAAGAATAAGATAGAATTAGAGTTAAAACAAAGTTACAATTTGAAAAAAGAAGCAAACCAGGTGATTCGTCAAAAAGAAAAATCTGGAAAACAGATAAGAAAAGGTCGTACAATTGAACTAGCAGTTAGTTTAGGTGCCGATCCTGATGGGAGTATTCAGTTGCCAGATTTTGCCAAAATGTCAGAACAGACGATAGACCAATGGATTAAGGAAAATCAAGCTGAGAATCTAAAATTAATTAAAGAATATAGCGATTCTGAAGAAAAAGGTCAATATTTACGCTTTGAAATTAAAAATAAAGATGTGACAGCAGCAACGTATAAACGAAAAGATAATGCTAGTGTCTATTACTCAAAAGGCAAAGAAATTTTTGAAAAAAATATTAAACTGCCAAATTTCGTTGGAAAGACTAAAAGTGAAGTTGAAACTTGGGCTAAGGCGAATGAGATTCAAGTCACCTATGAAGAGACTGATTCAAATGATAGAGCTGTTGATCAAATTATTAGTCAAACAATAGCTGAAAATGAAAAAATAGCAAAAAAAGACAGCATGTCTGTAACAGTTTCATTGGGTAAAGCAGTCATTGTTCCATATTTTGGCAATCTGTCTGCAGAAACAGCTAGCATGATTGCTGATTTAAATGTATCTGTTAGGAAAATGTATAGCACCGATGTTGCATTTGGTCATTTAATTTCTCAATCGGTTGCGGCTGATACTAAATTAACTACGAAAGATGATCAAAAAGTTGTAGTTGTTTATTCAGAAGGTCGTCCATATTTGAAAGATTATCGTGGCATAACAGAAGGTGAATTACAGAAGCAATTCTATGACGATTATCAATCAAAAGGCGCAAATGTGTTGTATACAATTGATTATGTTGATTCTACAGAAGCTAAAGGAACAGTTGTTAAAATGAGTACTTTTAACGAATATATTCCTTTAGACTATACGGTGGCAATTAGCATCAGCAAAGGCAATTTAGTAGGGGCTGAGGAGAAGTCAGCGAATAAAAATACCTCAGAGTAATCTGATCATCTTAATTGATAGAAAAAGGTTGAGTGAGAAAAAAACTACTATTTGGGATAAAAAATCAGGTGAATAAAATAAGAAACTGTAAGAAGTCAGCATTTGCAAAAATTGATTTCTTGCAGTTTTTTCAATGTTAAAACGTATGTCCTAGTCATTTAATTCTTAATTTTATAGATAGAAACTGTCATAAAAAAATGCTTGCTTCGCATGTTCATTGATTTCTTCATACTGACTTCACATACATAAGGTATACTATAAAAAGACAATGAACAAAGGACCAATTAGGAGGACCAAAATGGAGTATCATATATTATTAGTGGAAGATGAAAAAGAAATTCGGACAGCTATGTATAATTTTTTAATACGAGAGCATTATCAAGTTGTGGCAGTTGAAACTGGTGAGGAAGCTTTAGAGCAATTTAAAAAAGCTGATTTTCATTTAGTTTTATTAGATATGATGCTACCAGGAATATCTGGGGAAGAGGTGTTAAAACAAATTCGCTTGAATTCAGACGTTCCAATAATGATTATTAGTGCGTTAAATGATGAGTTAATTCAGCTAGATGCATTTGAACAAAGTGTGGATGATTATGTAGTTAAGCCTTTTTCTATGAACATTTTGATGCATAAGATTGCGTCACTATTGCGTCGGGTATACGAACAACAAGCAAAAGAGTTAGTTTATCGTGATTTGCGCTTATTGGTAAATAATTATGAGGCCTATTATCAAAATGAACTATTAGATTTAACAGTTAAAGAATTTGAAATTTTGCAAACAATGCTACAAAATTCTGGGAAAGTCTATACACGTGAAGAATTGTTGACAGTTGTTTGGGGCTATGAATACTTTGGTGATAGTCGTAATATTGACGTTCATATTAAAAATATTCGTAAAAAAATTAAAGAGGATATCATTAAAACAATTAAAGGAATTGGATATAAGGTGGAACGTTTATGATCAAAAAAATCTCACTTTATTGGAAAACATGGCTCATTACAGTCACAACAATTTTACTTACTCTTGGTGTTTTTTTTATTATATTTTCTCAATTTGCTACTTATTTTTTAGAAGATGCCCAAAAAAATCGATTTAATCAAGGGGTAAAAGAGATCAAAACATACACAGAAAAAAATGGGATTGATCCTAACTATTTAGGAGAATACTATCGTAGCGGATTTCTTGTGACAATTGTAAAAGGAGAGAATCTAATTTTTCCTGTACAAGGAATATCTGGCGAGGTTGCTGGGGTAGTCCCATTTACAGAAGAATTACAGGTAAATGAAAGTACAAAAGCCTATCCCAGTGAGGCGGTAACCATTATGAATACAACAATTGCCTCAAATTCGCTCTTAACAATGGAAGAAAATATAACGTATCAAGGAGAAGTTTACAGATTATGGGTTAGTTATCCGTTGAGCTTAAATAAAGAAGACATTCAACAAGTTTTAACGTCCGTTACACCATTTTTCCTAGGAATTGGTTTAATTGTATCCTTTGTCGTCTCGATTATTTATGCTAAATATTTTTCTTCTAAAATTACAAGGCTCAATACAGCAATTAATCAAATGGCCGATGGAACACTGATTGAGGAACATTTTGAAAAAGAAGGAGACGAACTACAAGAATTAGAAAATAACTTGCATCGAATGTATCAAGATTTACAAAGTGCGTTACAACAACTGAATCAAGAAGTTCAAGTAGTGAAGCGATTAGAAAAAGATCGGCAGTTATTTATGAGAGGAGCTACGCACGAATTAAAAACGCCAATTATGGCTATGAGTACAATGTTAGAAGGTATGTTAGAAAACGTTGAAGGCTATGAAAATCGAGATCAATATTTGAAAGCCTGCTATGGTCGCTTGCAAAGTATGGGGAAATTGGTAAATGAAATGCTAGAAGTTTCTCGAATTGAAGGAATTATCTATCAAGGTAAAACAAATTTAAAAATAGCTACTGAGGAAGTCATTGATATTTATCGGTATATGCTAGAAGATAAAGCAATTGATTTATTGTTGTCAGAGCTATTCGTAACAGAAATTGAAATTCCTAAGCGTAATCTACAAAAGGTATTATCCAATTTAATTGGCAATGCAGTGAAATACACACCAGAACAAGGAAGCATTAGAATTTATTCCAACCAAGAAATATGGAGTATTACGAATACAATGAAAGAAGGGTCAATTAAAGATGCTAGTAAAATATTTGAACCTTTTGTATCCTATGAAGAGCAGTCTGAAAATGAATTTGATCAGAGTCATGGGTTAGGTTTATACATTGTAGATGCTATTTTAACTCAGTATGGTATTGTTTATGATTATTCTATTGATGGAGAGAAAAATACGTTTGAATTCAAATTAGAATTAGGCAATAGTCAGGAATAATGATTGTATAGAAAACTAAATAAATGATGAAATAGAAAAGGTAAGTAGCTAATGAGTTGCTTTTTCTCAAATTTTAGATGAAAGAATGCTGCTCAAAAGTCTTAAAATAATAAAAAACCTAATAAATCCATTTTTCCAAATGATGATTTCTTAGGTTTTTTTATTTTTTATGTAAACATGTGGAAGTTGGTTCATTAAAAGTGAAAAAAGCAATTAAATGGGGCTTTTTACTATTGAAGATTACAAAAAAGATACATAAAGCCACATAAAGAGCATAAAAAATACATAAAGTAAAAAAACAAACTCATTTTTTACTTCTATTTTACAGTCATTTGCTACAATCAATTTAGCAAGAGATAAGAGGAGGAATTAAAAGAAATGAAGAAGAAAATAGTTAGTTTTTTAGCCATCCTATGTTTAAGTTTGACGGTGTTAGCTGCTTGTGGCAAAGGAAGTACTGCTGAAAAAGAAAAACTTACTGTATATACCGCAATTGAAGAAGAACTTGTTCAGAGCTATTTAGAATCTTATAAAAAAGAGAATCCTAATGTGGAGGTAACGATTGTTCGTGATTCAACAGGAATCATCACAGCTAAGTTACTGGCAGAAGGTAAAAATACAAAAGCTGATGTTATCTGGGGTGTTTCAGCATCTAGTTTGCTAACATTAGAGCAAAAAGATTTATTAGCAGGATATACACCTAAAGGAAGTGACGCGGTCTTACCAAACTATAAAGACACGAAATCACCAACAAAATGGGTAGGTGTTGCTGGCTACCAAACAGGAATTATTGTCAATACAACTGAGTTAAAAAAGAAAAATATCGCGATTCCCCAAACGTATGCAGACTTAACAAAGCCTGAATATAAAGGCTTGATTGCAATGCCAAATCCAGCTTCATCAGGAACAGGGTTTCTAACAGTTTCAGCATGGTTACAAATGATGGGAGATACAAAAGCATGGGAATTTATGACAGAACTTCATAAAAATATCGGAACGTATACGCAGTCAGGTTCAAAACCAGCTAAATTAGCTGCAGCTGGAGAATACCCAATTGGAATTACCCTTGCATATAGTGGTGTTCAACAGCTTAAACAAGGAGCACCAGTTGAAATTGTCTTACCAAAAGAAGGATTAGGTTGGGACGTAGAAGCGAATGCATTAGTAAATAAAGAAGGCAACTCAGATAATAAAGTAGCTCAAAAATTCTTAGATTGGGCCCTTACAAAAGATGTTATGCAAAAAGCCTTTGATGCTAATGGATTTGTGAGTATCAAAAATGAGTTTAAAGCTCCAGAGAATTTCCCGAAAAATATTGAAGAAAAAATGTATAAAGAAAATAATTTACAATGGGCTGCTACTAATCGTGAGCCTATCTTAAAAATGTGGGATCAAAAATTTGCAGAAAAAGCAGAAGTAACTAAAAAGTAAGGAAGTGAAAGTGATGCAGGCACCGTACTTGGAGGTTCAACAAGTAAATAAGCAATTTGGTAAATTTGATGCCTTAAAAGAAATTTCTTTAACAATTGAAAAAGGTGAATTTGTCTGTTTATTAGGCCCAAGTGGTTGTGGAAAGACAACCTTGTTACGTATTATTGCAGGTTTAGAAACAGCTTCTACAGGTGAAATTATCATTGCTGGGAAAAATGTGACAAGATTAGTACCAGCTAAACGGAATTTTGGCATTGTTTTTCAATCCTATGCATTGTTTCCTAATATGACCGTTGAACAAAATATTGAATACGGCTTAAAGAATAAAAAAATTGATTCAGCACAACGAAAACAACAAGTAGCTGAAGTGATTGAATTTGTTGATTTAAATCATGTGAAAAAGAAATATCCAGCACAGCTTTCAGGGGGGCAACAACAAAGAGTTGCCCTTGCTAGGGCAATCTCATTGAAGCCTGATTTATTATTATTGGACGAACCACTATCAGCACTAGATGCTAAGGTACGCGAGCGTTTAAGAGTTGAGATTAAAGAAATTCAAAAAAAACTAGGTATTACAGCTATTATGGTCACTCATGATCAAGAAGAAGCTTTGACCATGGCTGACAAAGTTGTTGTCATGAATCATGCCCAAATCATGCAGATTGGTACGCCAGAAGAAATTTATAAAACACCAACAAATCCATTTGTAGCCAAGTTCATTGGCTCAATGAACTTTTGGGAAACACAGCAAGTTGAAGAAGTCTATGGAATACGACCTGAACATGTCACCTTGTCAAATGAAGGCGAGGGAGAAAAAGGTGAGGTAACAGCCATTGAATTTCGTGGAAGCCACTATCGAATTCAAGTGAAAATGAAAGAAAGTCTATATTTCTCAACGACTAACGAAGTAATTGTAGATATTCAAGCAAAAGAATTAGAAAAAGCTCAACTATCTATTGGTAGTGAACTTACACTAACTTTTAATCCGAAAAAAATTCTAACCTATCCTAAAAGAGCAGTTGAGGTGTAAGCAATGGTTCGACCAGTTTCTCAAAAAGTGAATAAGTTCAACAAAAAAACAATTAAACAAAAAGCAGATAAAAATAGTTGGTTGCAACGTAGTTTAGTGCTAATTATGCTTTTAAGTTTTCTATTATTTTTGATTTTACCCTTGTCTATGTTGTTTTCTCAAGCCTTCTTTGATAATAATCAGAAATTTATTGGTGTTGCTAATTTTTCCGAATATTTCACAACACCAGCCTTAGTAGAATCATTGAAAAACTCTTTAACCGTATCTAGTCTAACAACAATTATTTCAGTTAGTTTAGCCTTTTTCTTTAGTTATGGGTTAACGAGAACCAATATGTTTGGTAAAACAATTTTTCGCTATATATTGTTGTTGCCTTTATTTGCTCCAACAATGTTCTATGGGATTGGTTTGATGTATTTATTTGGCAATCAAGGTATTGTTACTAATGGGTTATTTGGTGTTTTGCCACCAATTAAAATTGAACTTTATGGACCAGTTGGTATTGTCTTAGCTGAAATTTTATATACATTGCCACAGGCATTTATGATTTTATTAGTGGCTTTTAAGTCATCAGACTATCGGTTATATGAGGCGAGTGAAGTTCTGTATGCAAGCAAATTAAAACAATTTTTTACTGTTACTTTACCAAGTGTAAAATATGGACTCATTAGTGCAATGTTTATTAGTTTTACATTATGTTTTACTGATTATGGTGCGCCTAAAATAGTTGGAGGTATGTATAACGTACTGGCAACAGATGTTTATAAAAAAGTTATTGGTCAACAAAACTTTGCAATGGGAGCAACTGTTGGAATCTTACTAATGTTGCCAGCCTTGATGGCTTTTGTAGTAGACCAAGTCACCAATAGAAAAGCTGGCTTGTCATTAACTGCCAAATCAACTGCCTATCAAATTAAACCAAATAAAGGACGGGATTTGATCTATACAATCTATGGTCTAATAGTAGCATTAGCTGTCTTACTGGTTTTCTTTGCAGTAACAATTGCAGCAGTCGTGAATGTTTTTCCATATGACATGGGTTTGACATTGAAGAACTTTAATTTTAATACATGGAGTGGCGATGGGTTAGTAGCCTATAAAAATAGTTTAATCGTAGCGAGTTTAACAGCTTTGATTGGAGTAGTTGTAACCTTTTTATTTGCCTATTCAATCGAAAAAATTCGTATCTGGCCATTAGCTAGAAAATGGGCAAGCTTCTTTTCAGTCTTACCTATTGCGTTGCCAGGCTTGGTATTAGGGCTATCGTATGTATTTTTCTTTAGCAAACCAGAAATTCAAGTCTTTTCAATTTCTCTTCCAAATCCATTATATGGACTATATGGTACGATAGGATTGCTAGTGATTGTCAATATTCTTCATTTTTATTCCGTTAGCTTTGTTACAGCAACTACAGCCTTAAAAAAGTTAGATGGAGAGTTTGAAATGGTGGCTGAAGCTATGAGTATTCCATTCTATAAATTGCTTTTTCAAGTAACCTTACCGCTTTCTTTTGGAGCTCTAGTTGAAATGGCAATGTATTTATTTGTGAATTCAATGGTGACTATTTCAGCAGTAATCTTTTTATATCCGCCAGATTTCAAATTAGCAGCTGTTTCAATTATCAATATGGAAGATTCTGGAAATGTTGCAGCAGCAGCAGCGATGTGTTTGCTAATTGTCTGTACAAACTTACTTGTTCGGATTTGTTATGAAGCAGCAACCAAAGGGATATCCATAATAAAAAAACGTAGAAACGAGAGGTCAGAATAGTATGAGCAAAGTTGAAGGAGTTATTTTAGATTGGGCAGGAACAATGATTGATTATGGTTGTTTTGCACCATTGGATGTCTTTTTAAAGTCATTTAAAAAACATGGGATTGAAGTGACGATTGATGAAGTCCGTGAACCTATGGGACTATTAAAAATGGATCATATCAAGAGAATTTGCGAGATGGAGCGTGTAATGGATCAATGGCAAATCGTTTTTGGACGTCATCCTAATGACGCAGATATTCAGACAATTTATCAAAATTTTGAAGCAGAGTTACTAAAAAGTGTAGCAGAATATACAGAATTAATTCCAGGGGCTTTAACTTTAGTTGCGTATTTGAAAAAACGTCAGATTAAAATTGGTTCTACAACAGGCTATACATCAAAAATGATGGAGATTGTTTCTTTGAAAGCTCAAGAACAAGGCTATCAACCAGATTGTTATTTTACTGCTGATGAAGCAGGAAAAGGTCGACCGTATCCAAATATGATTTATAAAAATGCAGACTATTTGGATATTTATCCGTTAACTCATTTCGTTAAGATTGGCGATACGGTAGTTGACATGCAGGAAGGTAAGAATGCTGGAACGTGGACAATTGGGGTTGTCTTAGGAAGTAGCATCCTAGGTCTAACCAGTAAAGAAGTAGCTGAACTATCTGAAATAGAGTTAGAGCATAAGGTAAATCGTGCGAAGGTGGCTTTGTATGAGGCTGGAGCCGATTATGTGGTTCTTTCTATTGGTGATGTTCCAGCAATTATTGAAAAAATTGAACAACGATAAGGAGTAAATTTGATGAAAAATCCCTATTTATTATTAACACCAGGACCGTTAAGTACAACTGAAACTGTTCGCAATGCGATGGGCGTGGATCATTGTACTTGGGATGAAGAATACAAAGAGCTGACACAAGATGTGAGGTCAAGGTTAGTTGCATTAGGTGGTAGCGAAGAGTATACAGCAATCTTAATGCAAGGAAGTGGAACCTTTGTTGTAGAAGCAACCATTGGATCTGTTTTGCCACGAAAAAATGCAAAATTATTGATAGCGGCTAATGGTGTATACGGACAACGAATTGCTGAAATTGCTGAAATATTGGCAATTCCCACTCAACTACTGGATATGGGAGAGGTGAACCAAATTACCGTTGAAGCAGTAGAGGAACAGTTAAAAAGTGATGCTACAATTACTCATATTGCGGTGGTTCATTGTGAAACGACAACAGGAATTTTAAATCCAGTTGCAGAAATTTGTCAATTAGCAAAACGTTATCAAAAAGTGACAATTGTTGATGCTATGAGTAGCTTTGGCGGTGTTCCACTTAATTTAAAAACAGCAAAGATTGATTTCCTAATTAGCAGTGCAAATAAATGTATTCAAGGAGTTCCAGGATTTGGCTTTGTTTTAGCAAAGAAAGATCAAGTAGCGGGATTAGCGAATAATGCTCGGTCATTATCACTTGATTTGTTCGATCAGTTAGAAACGATGGATCAAACAAATGGTAAATGGCGTTTTACTTCGCCAACGCATGTCTTACATGCTTTTCACCAAGCTTTGCTGGAATTAGAGCAAGAAGGTGGGATTACGAATCGTTATCAACGTTATTCAGCGAATCAAAAACGTCTAAGTCAAGGGATGGAATTAGCAGGATTTCCATTATTATTAAAGCCAGAACAGCAGTCGCCGATTATTACATCGTTTTGTTACCCAACGACTACTTTTTCTTTTACTGAATTTTATGAACAATTAAAGGAAAGAGGATTTGTTATTTATCCAGGTAAGATTTCTAAAGAAGCAACTTTTAGAATTGGCACAATAGGAGATGTAAACGAGGCGGATATCGAAGAATTTTTAGAAGCTGTACATCAAATTATGAAAACATGACATGAATAGGGGAGTTTGGCTATGTCAATTGTAACAGAACATCGTCAAGTAGAAATTATTAAAATAGTCAATACATTGGGGAAAGCGCAAGTAAAAGAATTAGCTACTTATTTCCATGTCTCAACTGAGACAATTCGTCGAGACCTGCAACATTTAACGAGAGAGAAAAAAGTAGAAAAAATTTTTGGTGGAGCAAAAAGAATCAGCTCACAATTGATTGAACCACCGATTGGCACAGCTGGTGAAGAAATTAAAGAATTACAAGCGAAAAGAAAAATTGCAGAAAAAGCAGCAAGCTATATTAAAGAAAATGAACTAATCATTTTAGACGAAGGGACGACAACTTTACAGATGTTGCCATTTCTTTGTCGCTATCGCTCCCTTAAAATCATTACAAATTCTTTTCAAATCGCAAATGAATTAATGAATTTAGCTAGAAATGGGAAGTTCAAAGGAAAGTTGATTTTTATTGGAGGCGTAGTACAGCTTAAACATCAGCGTTCTTTGGGATTAATAGCTGAAAAAATGATTCAAGAATTTTATGTAGATCGTGCTTTTTTATCAGCAGATGGTTATTCAGAAGAGTATGGAATTACAGGCTTTGACTTAGAAAAAGTTCAATTAACAAAATTATTTTTAAAACAAGCGAAAAGAAACTATTTTTTGCTAGATAAGAGTAAACAAGAATTTAGAACCAATTATCATATTTGTGACTATCAAGATGTAGATGACATTATTTCGGCTTAACATAAAATTGGACTAAGTGGTGTTAGTGAGAGAGACTCACTAACGCTTTTTTTATTGTAACGTAGGTTTTCATAAAATTGGAAATTTAATAGGAACTGTCATTTTTATATGATAAAATTAAAAAGAGCCTTAAATAAAGATAGTAAGCGTTTTTAATTTGTTGGTAATAAGGGAAGCTAAAATAAAACTGAAAATGAAGGAGGAAGCAATATGTTTAGAGAGACGTTAATGACATTATTAGAGGAACGTCAAAAAGAAATGAGTGAGATTCGCCGTTATCTACATGAACACCCAGAATTATCCTTTAAGGAGGATAAGACAGCCGCTTACATTTGTGATTTTTATCATGGAAAAGATGTCATTGTTGAAACTGAGGTTGGTGGAGTACATGGCATTATTGTGACGATAACTGGAGGGAAACCGGGGAAAACAATCGGTTTAAGAGCTGATTTTGATGCATTGCCGATTGCTGAAGAAACGGAATTGGAATTTGCTTCTAAAAACCCTGGAGTGATGCATGCTTGTGGACATGATGGACATACAGCTTATTTAATGATCTTAGCTGATTGTTTCATTCAATTAAAAAAAGAATTGCCAGGTACAATAAAAATTATTCATCAACCTGCTGAAGAAACACCACCGGGTGGAGCTAAAAGTATTATGGAATCAGGTGCTTTAGATGAAGTATCGGAAATTTTCGGTATTCATTTCTTTCCAACTTTTGGAAAAACAGGCGAGGTTGGATATCATAAAGGGTTTTCAATGGCAGGTAGAACTTATTTTAAATTAGGCATTCAAGGAACAGGTGGTCATGGTTCATCCCCACATATGGCAAATGACGCAATTGTGGCAGCAAGTTATTTTGTAACTGCACTTCAAACAGTTGTTAGCCGTCGCTTAAATCCATTTGAAACTGGTGTAGTCACAATAGGTTCCTTTGATGGTAAAGGTAGTTTTAATGTAATCAAGGATTATGTGGAGCTTGAAGGTGATGTTCGGTATATGAATCAGGCTACTCAAGAAAGAATTGAATCTGAAATTAAAGGTTTAGTTGTTGGATTAGAGAGTATGTATGGCATTAAAGCAACTTTAACTTATACAGCAGATTATCCACCATTATACAACAACCCAGAGGTAACAGATCAAGTTGTTAGTTATTTACAAAAAGGAATGGGTGAGTATTTAACGGATATTCGTGAGGCGGAAATGTTATCTGGTTCAGAAGATTTTGCCTATTATTTAGAAAAAATTCCGGGAACTTTTTTCTACATTGGCTGTGCTCCTGAGGGTGTCAATCAACCATTCTTTAATCATCATCCTAAATTTGATATTGATGAAGCAGCCTTACTTGTTGCTGCTAAATCGGTTGCTGAGGTTGTTTGTGGCTATTATCAGTTAACTTAAATTTTTTATTTAAAATAAAGTTTCTATGAAATCAATTTATTTATGGAAGCTTTGTTTTTTTACTGTATTATGCTTGACTTATGTAGGAAATAACTTGTATACTTATTTTGGAAGCGCAATCATTTTTGGTAGTTAATTTAATTTGGATGAAGATTATGGGAGAGTCTATGTGCAAATATAGCACCGAAGGTATAAGTGATTAGTTGGCTAAATTAATCATGAAAATCTCAGGTAAATGGACCATAATTAGACAATCCTCTGAAAAAAATATCAAAGGATTCTTTGGATACCCCAAGGATGAAAAATGAATTTTTAACAGGGAAGCAGCATACAGTAGTTTTGTGTGGGCTTCCTTCTTTTTGTTATAAAAATAATGATAGAGGGTGAGGGGAAAAGGATGGAATTAAAAACACCGTTGTATCAAAATCATTTGGAGGCGAAAGGAAAGTTAGTCAATTTTGCTAATTATTTGTTGCCAATTCAATATCCAACTGGTGTATTGAAAGAACATTTGGCCGTGCGGAAAAGTGCAGGTTTATTTGATGTGTCTCATATGGGAGAGTTAGTGATTACTGGCAAAGATGCATTGAAAAATATGAATCAGTTATTCTCAAATAATTTTACAACAATGGTTAACGGACAAGTTCGTTATAGTTTAATGTGCAATCACGAGGGAGGAATTTTAGATGATGTAATCGTGTACCGCTATACAGCAGAAAAATATATGGTAGTTGTCAATGCTGCTAATCACGCCAAAGATGTTGCTTGGATTCAAAAGCAGTTAATTGGTAATGTGACATTAACCGATGTATCTGAGGAAATCGCCCTATTGGCATTGCAAGGACCAAAAGCAAAAGCTATTTTAAGTCAACTTGTTGTAGAAAAAGAATTACCTGAAAAATATTATACATTTAAAGAAAAGGTCCAGATTGGGGATATTCAAGCGGATATTTCTCAAACTGGCTACACGGGAGAAACAGGATATGAGATTTATTTAGCAAACAAAGATGCCGCTACAATATGGCGACTATTACTTGAGAAAGGCGAGGCTTGGGATCTAATTCCATGTGGCTTAGGTGCTAGAGATACGTTGCGTTTAGAAGCTGGTATGCCACTATACGGGCATGAAATGGATGAAACAATCACGCCATTTGAAACGAGTTTGAATTTCGCTGTTAAGATGCAAAAAATAGATTTTATTGGCAAAAAAGCTTTAGAAAAAAAAGGAGAGCCTACTATTACGAGAGTTGGATTAAAAGTTGTTGGACGGGGAATTATTCGCGAAGACACGCACCTTTATGTGGGAGATCAACAAGTTGGAAAAACAACTTCAGGTACACAGGCGCCCTATTTAGGTTATCCAATTGCTATGGCTTTAATTGATAGTAAGTATCAATTAATCGGCACAGTTGTTGAAGCAGATGTTAGAGGACGAAGAATTGAAGCAGAGCTTGTAGCGCTTCCTTTTTATAAAAAAGAAAGATAAATTTAGGAGGAGAAAACATGACAAATCCCAAAGAGTTACTTTATACAAAAGAGCACGAATGGATTCAATTTTTAGATGCAGATAAAAAAACAGCAAAAGTTGGAATTACTGATTTTGCTCAAAGCGCTTTAGGAGATATTGTTTTTATGACATTACCAGAGAGTGGAGATCAGGTGACAAAAGGAGACCAAGTGGCTGATGTGGAATCAGTTAAAGCCGTGTCTAATATTTATACACCGGTTACAGGAACGGTTACAAAAGTCAATGAAGAAATTATAGACAATCCAGCGGAGTTAAATACCAAACCTTATCAAAGCTGGTTGTTTGAAGTGAAAGAAATCACTGATACAACTGAATTGTTGGATAGTGAAGCTTATGAAAAAGTAGTGCTTGAGGAGGAGTAATTATGGGGAATTATTATCCATCAACAATTGCAGAACAAAAAGCAATGCTAGAGAGTTTTGGTAAATCGACATTGGATGATTTATTTGTAGCTATTCCTGACGAATTAAAAATTAGCAAATTAGCGCTTCCTACTGCAAAATCTGAATTAGAAGTCCGTCAAACGATAGAAGCAATTGCCTTGAAAAATAAAGTCTTTTCAACAATTTTTCGAGGAGCTGGTGCTTATAATCACTACATTCCATCATTAGTAAAGCAAATTACGGCAAAAGAAGAATTTTTAACAGCATATACTCCATACCAACCTGAAATTAGTCAAGGAGTACTACAGGCCATTTTTGAATTTCAAACAATGATTTGTGAATTAACAGGTTTAAATGTAGCGAATGCTTCTGTTTATGATGGTGCTTCAGCAGCTGCAGAAGCCATCAACATGTGCGTAGATCGTAAGCGAAAAAAAGTACTAATTGCCAGTACAGCTCATCCTATGACGATTCAAACAATCCAGACATACTGTAAGGGAATGGATATTGAAGTAGTTCTTGTACCAGAAAAGAATGGTGTAACAGATGAACAAGCACTAAAAACATTAATGACAGAAGAAATCGCTTGTTTTTATCTACAACAACCTAATTATTATGGACAGATTGAATTGGCTCAAGAGTTAGGAGAAAGCGTTCATCAAATGAATGGAAAATATATTTTGGGTGTGAATCCAATTGCAATGGCTGTTTTAAAAACACCAAGTGAATGTGGTGCTGATATTGCGACTGGCGAAGCACAGCCATTAGGATTGCCTTTATCATTTGGAGGTCCTTATCTAGGTTTTATGGCTTCTACAGAAGCAATGATGCGCAAATTACCAGGAAGAATCGCTGGTGAAACCACGGATTTAAATGGAGAACGAGCTTTTGTCTTAACTTTACAAGCACGAGAACAGCATATTAGACGAGAAAAAGCTTCATCAAATGTGTGTTCCAATCAAGCTCACTGTGCATTAACGGCTTCAGTTTATTTAACGGTTATGGGACCAGAGGGATTGAGATCGGTAGCAGAAGCATGTTATGGAAAAACACATTATTTAGCTCAACAATTAGAAACGATTGAAGGCTTTAATTTACGTTATACAGAAAATTATTTTCATGAATTTGTTATGACAACACCGATACCAGCTAGTGAATTGTTGTTAAAGCTAGAAGAACAAGATATTTTAGGTGGTTATCCAGTGGGAAACGATTTGCTTTGGTGTGCAACGGAGCTAACAAGTAAATCCGAAATTGACAAAATGATTACGATTATTCAGGAGGTGTGTAAGTAATGAAGTTAATTTTTGAAAAAAGTCGAACTGGTCGCAAAAATCAACTACTTCCAGAATTAGATGTACCCTTTTCAGGTATTCCTTCTGAGTTTGAACGTAAACAAGCCCTTCATTTGCCTGAAATCGTCCAACCAGATATTAGCCGTCATTATACAGAATTGGCTAAAGCCACTCATGGTGTGAATGATGGGTTCTATCCACTGGGCTCATGCACGATGAAATACAATCCAAAAATAAATGATGAGCTGGCAAATCTATCAGGATTTTCGGGGATTCATCCGTTGCAACCTGAGCATACTGTTCAAGGCTGCTTAGAAGTATTCGTGACTGCTGAAAACTATTTAACGGAAATTACTGGAATGGATGCTATGACCTTTCAACCAGCGGCAGGTGCTCATGGAGAGCTAACTGGATTACTGATGATAAAAGCCTATCATGAATCTCGTGGGGATTTTAAACGAAAAAAAATTATCGTACCAGATTCTGCACATGGAACCAATCCAGCAAGTGCATCAATGGTTGGATATACGACCATAAATATTCCTTCAGATGCTTCTGGATGTGTTGATTTGGATCAATTGAAGGCCGTAGTCGATGAAGAAACAGCTGGTCTAATGTTAACCAATCCTAATACAGTTGGCATCTTTGAACAGCAGATTATTGAAATCACAAGCATCATTCATAAAGCAGGTGGGCTAAATTATTATGATGGAGCGAATCTAAATGCAATTATGGGAATTGTTAAGCCTGGAGATATGGGCTTTGATGTTATTCATCTTAACTTGCATAAAACTTTCTCAACGCCTCATGGTGGTGGTGGACCAGGTGCTGGACCAATTGGATGCAAAGCATTATTGGCTCCATTTTTACCAATGTATTATCCTGTTCAAACAAATGAGGGAATTCATTTTGACTCTCCAATTGAAACTATTGGAAGTGTAAAAGGTTTTTATGGTCATTTTTTAATTGTTCTTCGAGCGTTAACTTATATTTTAACATTAGGCCAAGAAGGGATACCAGCTGCCGCTAAAAATGCAGTTTTAAATGCAAATTATATGATGAATCAGCTATCTGATTTGTATGATGTTTCGTACCAAGGAATCTGTATGCATGAATTTGTGCTGACCTTAGCCCGTTTGAAGAAAGAAACTGGAATTACAGCGCTAGACGTGTCCAAAGCGATCTTAGATCATGGAATGCATCCACCTACAATGTATTTTCCAATGACGATTAGTGAAGCCTTGATGGTGGAGCCAACAGAAACCGAATCAAAAGAAACATTAGATGACGCGATAGCTGTATACCGTCAAATTTATCAAGAAGCATATGATCATCCGCAAGTATTACATGAAGCGCCGATTCATACTCAAATTCGACGATTAGATGAAGTAGGGGCTGCTCGAAATCCCAAATTAAGATTTAAATTTGACTAAATTAGTTTTAAAAGAGCTAACTGGTTCTAAAACAGCTTAGCTTTTTTTTACATGAACAAAATTAATAGAAAAATTGATTTTATCTGTTATTAAATTAGCGGTCAAATCAATATGAAAGTAATTTTTATATAAGGCTGGATCTAAATTATGTAAGGTTTTCATAATTTGAAAATTATTTTTCAATATGCATAGACTTATGAGGAAAATTAGTTTATAATATTAATATCTTATGGTAGATTGAAAATTGGGAAAATAAAGGTTATTGTAAGAAAGGAAGTAATAAGTTGGGGCAATTAGGAAAAAAAATTAAGGCAAGCCGTTTAGCTAAAGGAATGACACAAAGCGAGTTAGCAGAGGGAATTTGTACACAAGCCACAATCAGTAACTTAGAAAGTGATTCAAGTGTACCTTCATTGGAAACTTTGTTATCTATTGCAGATCGTTTAAATATTGAATTTAGTGAAATATCTGAATATGCGATGAAAAATGAAAGCACAAGCATTAGAGTTTTTAGTCAAGTTAAAGAACTATGTAGTCAATTTAAGTATCAAGAAGCTTATAGCTTATTGACTAAAGAGATTACTCTTGATGAATTAGAAACAAGTTACGAAAAGAAAGAATATTATTATTATTTTGGAATCACAGCATTATTAGGTGAAAAAAATTATTCTGATGCGCATTACAATTTTAATTTAGCTCTTTTCTTAGAAACAGGTAAACATTTGAATTTATTAGATGTTTCTATTACAAATGGAATTGGTTTAGCTTACTCAATGAATTCCGAGACAGATAAAGCGTTAACTTATTTTGAAAAATCACTGCAACAATTAGATGAAGTGATGGAACGAATTGATACGCTTCAAGATAGCAAAGAAGTTATTCGAATATATTTCAATACTGCTAAATTTTATGCACAAGTTGAAAAGTACAATAAAGCAATAAATCTTTGTTCTTTAGGGATAGCCCTAGAACAAAACCAAAATATGAATTATATTTTAGATGAATTGACGTATGAAAAAGCCTATAGTCTGTTTAAATTAGGCCAAACTGAAGATGCAGAACTTTTCTACTGTTATACAGCAACGTTAGCTAGATTATCAAACAATGATTCATTAGTTAAAAAAATTAAAAAAGACATGAAAGAGTTTGGATTAAAAGGATATAAATACTGGTAAAAATAATCTGAATGTACTTTAATTATAAAAAAAGAATTAGCAGGCATAATTTTATGTCTGCTAATTCTTTTTGATTTTATTAAACTTTAGAGATGTTTTCAGAATGTCGTTAATAAAACAAGTGTGTTATAATATGGATAATGAATAGGGGCTAACTTGTTCGGAATAATGAAGTTAAAGAGGTGAAAGGATTGAATACTCTTCTAGGGATTCGGATTGCTAATTTAAGGAAACAAAAGGGAATTTCTGCAAAGGAGTTGGCAGAGGGGATTATTTCGATCTCTTACTTATCTAATATTGAAAAAGGGAAAAAATACCGAGTATTGAGACCTTTTTATTTTTATCAGAGCGTTTAGAGATTGCCGATAAACAACTACTACCAAATTTTGAAAAAAATAAGGTTTTAGAAGCACGTTTAGAAAGAATCTTTGAACTTCTAATTTACAATCGACTAGAAGAAGCCAATATGGAATTAATACAACTAAATCAAGATTATCGATTTGAAAAAGAAAGTCCTACTGTAGAGCTTGGTTATTTCTTTTTAAAAAGTATTTATCATTTAAAAGCATGGGAATTTGATCAATCAGAAGAGATTACTAAGAATTATTTAAATTCCTTTATCAAACTAACAGATAAAAAAAAGGTACCAATCTATTTAATGGGTTACTTTTACTTGCATGAAGGTGTAAAAAACAACTTATACGGAAAATACCAAAATTCAATTAAATCCTTTCAACAGTACTTAAATCTCAATCATAAAAATGAACAAATAAATCTAATCATAGAAACAAGCATTGTGATTAATTATATTTGTATATGTTATTACGAACAAGCAATTCAACTGATCAATTCCTTATTAGAAAAAATAACTAAATTTCCTGAAAAACAACAAGAACAAAAGGTAAAACTGCTTTATTTGAAAGGGTTTACTTATTTTTACATTGGTTTTTATAAAAATGCATTAGATAACTTACAGCAAACGTTAGCAGCCATTAAAGTCTATCCTGAGATGGAGAATGAATATCTACTAACAACGCAATATCGCTTAATAAGTGTATTACATGAAATGAATCTGATTGATGAAAAGAAACGCTATTTAATGGAAATTTATCAAGCGATTATGCGGAAAAAGAAATCAAATCGAGCATTTTTAAAAAATGAGCTGTTGCCTATTTCAGAATTATTTGTCATTTTTTCTGAAGAAGGTGACATTACGAGGGCTATTGAGTTATTGTCTATTTTAAATGGTATTGAGTTTAAAACTCAGGAAATGAATTATTTTATAGATTATGGTTTGGCCCTATGTTACCTTCATAAAGGTGATGTAGAGCAGTACGAAAGAGCTATTTTATTGCTACTTAAAAAAGTAGGTCAATCTAATGATCCAACATTTATTGCCAAAGTAAAAAAACAAGCAAGTTCATACTTTGCCAATCAACAAAAATATAAAAAGTCCTATGAGATTTTAAAAGAGGAGCAATAAATATAGAGGGAATTAAGTAGAGAAAAATCAAGTTGACCAATACAGTCAACTTGATTTTTCTTTATTCTCCTCAACTCTAAATTTCACAATTTTACTAATTAATTCATAAGGTAATGGTTGATTTAGAGGGAATTGAATAGCACCTTTTGAAGTTTTATAATTTACTAGCTCTTCAGAAAATGCCGTGATGCCACTAGGAGTAGGATAAAAACCAATATGTTGCTTGGCAGCAGCGAAATGAACTAAATTTCCCATAAATACAAAAGTAGGCATTTGATAGCTGATTTTTTCTGTGCTTTCGGGTGCAGCATCTTGGATAACTTTTCTTAATGTAGTTAGGCGTTCTTGTACAGTAGGATCACAAGTCGCAATATAAGCATCAATCGTTGAAATTGTTTTTTCTTTATCCATGGGAATCCTCCAAATTTAATTAATCTGTCTCAAATTAGTATACTATAAATAAGAAAGAATTCCTTTCTATTTGCTTCTATTAGAGTAAGATTAGTACATTATTGTATATAAAGCTCGTTATTGGGGAATATCTATAAAGAGAGAGAAATAGGAATACAAATAAGAAAATAGCCGTAGCCAATTCTGACTATGCAGAGAATTTAGATTAAAATCATGATTTTTACTAACTATATAAATTCAACAAAAAGGTAATAATACTATCTCTATAGAAAATTATAAGAGGTAGAGTGTACGTGATAATGGAGCTAGTAGTCCCTCAATAAGTTGAAATAAATAGTTAGAAACTAGAGATAAAGTGTAAGCATATTAAAGCTATAATAGAGTTCCTTGTTTTATAGGTTTAATATTATTCTGCTAAATTATAATGTTAATGTGGAGCAAGATAAGGATCCTATAATGTATAAATAAAAAGAAGTAAAATTTGACCAATGTTTAAATTTAGTTATAATGAAGGAATACAAACTATTTTTTATAACATAGATGAATAATATAAGTAAATACGTACTAAGAAAAGAAGAGGGAATAGGGATGAAAGAAATTAATGAAGTCAAAACTGTTCAACCAGAAGTAATGGATCGTGTCATGAATAAATTACCTGAACCAGAAATAGTTAACCAACTATCTAATTTTATTAAAGTTCTGGCAGATGCTACACGAATTAAGATGATTTGGATTTTAGAAGAAAATGAAATGTGTGTGAATGATTTAGCTGTAGCCTTAAATATGACGCAATCAGCAGTCTCTCATCAACTAAAAACATTAAAAGATGCAAATGTTGTAAAATCTAAAAAAGAAGGAAAAAATGTGTTTTATTCATTATCTGATGATCATGTAAAGGATATTTTCCTAAAAACTTTAGAGCACATTCAAGAATAAATCACCTACTCACCTTGTTTATTAGTTGTCAGCTACTCACTTTTAATATGCTGGCTTTTTTATTTTTAATAAAAAAATGGTTTCCTATATAAATTTTTTTAAAATAACAGATAAATTTCATTAGAACTTAGTAAAATTTTAAAAAAATTAAGGTATAGTCATACTAATACTTGATTATTGTAAGTTAGAGATGGGGGATAAAAATGGCAAACAAGTATATTACGATAGATTATAAGGAATTCGATGAACTAAAAAATAGAGTTAAGACTTTGGAGTATTACTGGATGCGATATAAGAGCCAAAATGGAGACAGTGTAGATCTTGAATTTAATAAAAATCAAGATTCCATTGAGAAATTTATAAAACTGCATCGATATGAAGAGCTTAAGATGGTTCGATTTAATTTTCGTGGAACAAAGGTCAAAATGGAAGAAGAAAATTATTATGAGCTAGTTCATTTTGCTGATTTAGCTTTTGATATTCAAAATAAAGTAAACTAAAAAAGACAAAATTATTAAGTAGTAATAGCTTAATAATTTTGTCTTTTTGTCTAGAAAACATCATTGTAAATGATGTAGATATCCTTTATCTATAATGAATGCTTAATAAATAGAATAAATTTATTTAGCAAGAAATTTCATTTATGTGTTATAATGGCAATAAATAAAAGGATGTGAAATTTTTGAATACATTATTAAAAGATAAAAAGATTGTCATTATGGGAGTTGTAAATAAAGCCAGTATCGCTTGGGGTTGTGCAAAAGCAATGAGCGATTGTGGTGCTACAATTATTTATACGTATCAAAATGATCGAGTGAAAAAACAACTTGAAAAATTAGTTGGCTCAGAAGCAAATATGGTAGAATGCGACGTAGCTACAGATGAACAAGTAGAAACAGCATTTAATTTGATTCATGAAAAATATGGTACTATTGATGGATTAGTTCATTCAATAGCTTTTGCTCGTAAAGAAGAACTTGGTGGGAATATTTATGATGCAACTCGTGAAGGATTTGCATTGGCGCACGATATTAGTTCTTATTCATTCCTATTAGTTTCTCGCTATGCAAGCAAAATTATGCACGAGGGTGGAAGCATTATCACAATGACTTATATTGGTTCTGAACGTGCGATTGCTAATTACAACATTATGGGCTTGGCAAAAGCATCATTAGAGGCTTCTGTTCGCTATTTAGCATTAGATTTAGCAAAACAAGATATTCGAGTGAATGCAATCTCTTCAGGAGCGATTAAAACATTAGCAGCTTCTGGAATTAAAGGTTTTAATGCCTTATTAGATGAACAAGCTGCAAGAACACCATCAGGTAAACAAGTAACAACTGATGAAGTTGGAAATACTGCTGCATTTCTAATGAGCGATATGTCTCGGGGAATTGTTGGAGAAATTATTTATGTAGATAAAGGCACTCATATGACATAAGCTTGATTTAAGTCAAAAAAAGATCTCTTAGATTATTCTAAGAGATCTTTTTTTTGAGAAATATTAATTAATGGAAGGGATTAGTCTTTTTCTAATGGTTCACTTTCCTCTAATTTTAATGCAAATACACCCAAGAAAATACCTAGATAATAAGTAAAAATTCGCCATAAAATCAACGCGATGATTAATTTTTCCTGATTAAGAATAAATCCTCCAAATAGTAATGTAAAGCTATATTCAGCCCCACCAGCCCCACCTGGAATTGGAAACATAGATACAATCAAAACGATAAAAGCATGTAGGCTAATAATGGTTAAAATACTCGTATGATGTACGCCTAGACTTAACAGAATAAAATAGGGAACAATAAAGTAGAAAAATAATTGAATCAGTGTAAGAAGGCAAACCTCCAATAACAATTTTTTTTCTCTTCTGATATACAAGCTTTCTTCATAAAATAAATTAATTTTTTCAATTAAAGTATCTTCCCATTGATTGATTTTAGCAGGTTCTTTAAATTTTGTTGCAAATTTTAATACCCAGTGAATAAGTGCTTTTAACCAGCTGGCTTTAAAGGTAATTAGCAATAACATGATAATCACACCGATATGAATGAGCAAACCAAAAATAATTAAAAGAGAAAGCTGAGACAATTGTGTACTTAAAGCTTGATAGCCAAATAAAACACAAACTGCGAAAACAACTACAATCATTCCTTGATATACGACAAACTTCATTAATAAAACGGAGCTGCCTATTCCAACATCCACCCCAGTTTTATTTAAGGCAACTAGTTGAGCCGGCTGGCCACCAGTAGAAAATGGAGTAATGGCATTAAATAGATCTTCAATTAACGAAACTTTATAAGCGTTTGTGAACTTATATTTTTTATACCTTCTTCGTAATAATGTCTGAATAACTTTTGCTTTTATTCCCCAATAGATTAACATAGAAACCAATGCAATTAAAATCCAGCCCCAATTAAGTTGCTTTAATTCTTGCCAAACTTGAGAAAATGATAATTGTCTAAATTCCCAAATAAAAATGCCAAGCCCAATGGCTAAAACAATTCCTAGAAACCATTTATTTTTTTTACTCATAAAGCATCTCCTTAATTTAATCGTTTAGAAAGAATTCAACTTATTATACCATTTTTTTGATAGCTAAGAGTATTAGAAATCATTTTAAAGCCTATATTACTGATGTTTAAAAATATTCTATTATTTTAGAAGTTTTCTAAAAAAACAGTAGCATGTTATTTAATTGTAAAAATGATAAAAATGAGCATAAATTAAATAAATTACATTTTTATTTTGTGAAAAAATTACTTTCGTTAGAAATACAAAAATTGAAAATAAATTTCGATAGTTATTTATATTTGATTAAATTCAATAATATCAACATTTAGAGTTTTTTATAAAGTTATTTTAAATTCTATAATAACATTTTAATTTTTTAAGGTTTGCTTGTTTAAAAAAATGATGAAAAAATGGCAAATATTTAAAGAGAAATAAGTTGCGGATTCGGTATACTTATACTAGATATTTGAATCTGGAATTCTAAAGTAAAGCTAAGAATCCTTTGATTTATTATTAAAAAGTAATCATTATTTACTAGAAAGGATTGATAAAAGTTGAATGTATTTTTGGAAAAAATTTCCTTAAGAAAGCTATACCTACTGTCGTTACTCTACTCCCAAAAAAAATCGTTTATGATTAAAGAACTAGAAAAAGAATTGGGCTATAACAATAAAACTATTGTTAAAATGATTCAAACTTTACAGATTGAACTAGAACCTTGGAAAGATCAGATTAAGTTAGTGATAAATCCTGATAAAACTCTGTATCTAGAGAAAGAGCCCAGTTTTTCTCTTGAAACAATAAAATTAACTTATTTAAAGCAATCCTATATATTTAAAGCATGTTGTGCAATATTTAACGAAGAATTTGTTGATATAGCAACATTTTCAAATGCCAACTATATTAGTTATAGTACTTTATATGGGCGTTTAAATGAGATAAAGCCCTTATTAAAAAGCTATCAAATTGAGTTTAAATCAAATAATATAGCAACCTTTGAAGGCGAAGAAAAGCAAATTCGCTATTTTTTTTATCATTTTTATTGGGGAACATATTGGGGAACTGAATGGCCTTTTAAAGGTATTGATAAAGAAAAATTCACCTCTTTAATTGGTTTGATTGAAAAAATCCGAAGAAAAGCTATGTATATATCAGAGTGGGAATCTTTTGCTTTTTGGTTAGGAGTCATAGCGACAAGGATAGAACTTGGCCATGTCATTGAACATGTAGAGCTTTATGATCCTATTATTGAAGACAGTACTGCATATAGTTCTTTTGAAGCTCAAGTACTGACTGAATTTCAAACTTTATTTCCACAATTAGAACATGGTCAATTAATCAATGAAATCAAGTTCTTCTATAGTATTTACTATTCAAACACTTCATTTGAAATCAATGATTTATTAATCAGCGAGACCTTAGTATTTTCGCAAAATAAGAAAAATGAACTCTTTGAAGTAACAAACTATTGGTTGAAAGAATGGATAGATTTATTTAATCTATCCTTAACAGCTGCAGAATATGGTGCAATTTATGCTAATTTAGTACATTTGCATGCAGGAGTTTACTTTTTTGAAGGAAATATTGATGGCTTTTTTTATGATGAACCAGGTGAAATAAAATCAAATAATTCTGAAGATATTTATGATTCTTTGATGGATTATTTTTATGAAAAATTAATTTCAAATAGAAAATACAAAGATATTTTTAGTCAAAAAAATCGAATGTTGCCAAATTATAAATTAATTGCAAGAAAATTTATCAAGGTCGATATTGAAAAAAATCCAGTTCGTATCTATTTGATTTCGATTCATGGAAATAAAGAAATGGGTCGGTTAGAACGTTTAATTAGGCAAACATCTGGTGGTTACAATATTGAGTTTGCCGATCAACTAGAAAATGTTGATTTAATCGTTTCGGATCGGATGTATGCAGGTATTGTAAATCAAGAAGCTACAATAATTATATGGGGAGAAAATCCTAACGAAAATGAAGTTCTTTCAATTAACTTGGCTATTAAGGAAATATTATTACTAAAAGTAAAGAAGAATATTAAGGAAGTCAATGAATTTCAATTGCAATAAGTAGTCAATGAACATAGGCAGCTAAGAAAATGAATTTCTTAGCTGCCTATTTTTTGATTGTGGAAGACAACTCTTAAATTTTAAAGGTTAAAAAATTAAGATGAAAAAAAATTATAAAAAATTTTTCTAAAAAAAGAATCAGTTTTTAATGTTTTTAGTTATTTTATTAAAAAATGGATTTATTCTAAAATTAAATCTTTAAATTTTAAGTTAAACTATAGTCTGTGGTTCACACTCTAGGCCACTTAAATTTTTGTATATACTTGCTTTTTTCAATATATTTTTGATGACTAATTTATGGGTAGTTTATTTTAAAACTATTATAAAAGTAAGAGTATACGTGATTATCTATTATAGAGAAGCTTTTTTTGCAAGTCGATTTCTAAATTGGTCTTGGATGAGATTTGTTTTCAAGGATGTGGTGAATAGAGATAATTATGAACTGTTTAAAAGTTTAAAGGAGTAAATTAAGGAGGAGGTAGAATGATTTCTTATAAGAAGAGTAAATTTATTATCGTAATTGTTGCTTTCTTATTAACAGTGAGTGCCACTAACGCGATTGGTCAGTTTATTGGTACTACTTCAAAAAATCGAGTGCAAGCAGACTCTAGTTTAATAATGGCAATAGATAAAACTAAACTATCAACTGGTGATGCAGCAACTGCTACAATTACTTATCAATCAGAAATTCAACATTCTGATAAAATTATAGTTCCAATTCCTATTGGTTTAACTATTGATGAAGAAAAAACAAAGCAGTTAAATGACGGAATAGCTAAAGACTTAATTTGGAATTCCGAAAAAGCACAATTTGAAATATCTTCTATTATAGAAGGAGAAACAACAAACAACTTTAAAGTTGCCCTAATTGCTAATGATGCAGGTAACTATCAACTATCAGCATCATTGGCTAACTTAACAGCGGAACCAGTTGAGTTAAGTGTTGAAGATAAACTTGCTAATTTAGATGCAACATCTCAATTAGAACCTAGTCTACTAGACACTATCATCACTCCATATAGTACACCAACTAGATGGCCTGATTATATAAACATAATGGATCGGCCAGGGGTTAAATTGGTAGAAGATAATACGGATTATGTCATTCCCGGGAAAAACTCTTTTGTTATGCAGCTATATCCTGAAACAACTTATGTAGCTGTTGGGGAAGGTATTACTGATAATACTGGAAATACTGATTCAGATTTATTATGGGGATACGTTTTTTCTAACACAAGTCAATTAACTGATCCAACAGCCGAAAGGTATGTACTCGCTCAGAAAATTGGAAAGTATCGTGGAAAATGGGTTGATACTAAAATTTTTATAGATGAAGTAATAACAGCAAATCCTAAAGTTGGATTTGGGGTTGCTACACCAGATTTTAGTAATAAAGATGTGCAATACCAACGTACTAATACGTATGGTAATTTCTTTATGGCTGTTGGAACACCTAAAAATTCTTCAAGAAATGATCAATATAAGTATCATTATGAGTTTTTTGATAACGAAACAGGAAATAAAATCACAAATATGTCAGGAATGTGGAATTTTCAAAATATTAATGAATTAAAACAAACAGATATTAAAATGGATTCAAAACATATGTCAAGTTTGTTTGCCACATCATCCGCAACAATTGAATATAGAGAAGATGAACCTTCAGATGCTGATTCTATGCGACTATGGGGAACAAGTGTATCAATACCTAATCCTGGATTAGGCACATATGTTACTACTTTATTTGATGATATTTCTGAATACCCAATCACAATGACATCACAAACTGGTGGAGGAATAAATGGAATGATTGTCATGTATAATCAAGCTCCATTAGTTCGGATTTTTCCAACCATACCTGAAGTAATTGGTACAAGAACTGAAGAAAATCCTATGAGGCTTAAATATGAAATCTTGCAAAGTGTTCCTGCACAATTAGCAAAATACTATGCTAAGAGTTTTGAATTAACATCAGAACTTCCAGCAGAATATGATTTTGATTTAACTTCGCTTGTTGTAAAAAATGAATTAGATGGCGCTATTGAGACGGCCTTGTTTACTCCATCTTACGGAGATAATGGTGCTAGTAAAAATAAACTAGTACTCACTGCCAATGATTCAGCTAGCACAGAATTTAATGGGAAAACTTACCGTGTCTTTGTTGAGGCAACTCCCAATAATATCTTTAATATTGCAGAGTACCTAGGTGGCAATAAAGGACCTAGAGATAAACAATATAATCAAGGAGATAGTTACTTGCAAGTTCCTTTACAAGCAACCAATACATTTGATACTGGGAATCCTAATCTAGGTGTAGTTATCCAGAATTCAGAAGTTCTTACTCCTGATGAAGCAATTTCTTATATGTTGTATAAAGGGAAACCAGATGCAGATCCACAGGACGGAAAGAAAGTACCAATTGGAACCGATTGGAACCAACAGAATGCTGAAGACTTTGTTATGAATGGTAGAACAGACACTAGTTCTCCACTTGATGGACCATTAAGTTATACGTTTAAACCAGGGACATTACCAGATACTAGTAATAGAGGAAATGCCACAATTGTTGTAATTGTTGAAACGGCCCGTGGTGAAAAGAAAGAAATCACTGTCAATATCGTGATTGCTAATGATGATCCTATTCCTGTTTTCAAAATTGAAAATTTAATTAAAAACACAACACAAAATCTTGGATTTTCTAAAAATCAAAATGCAAAGATCAAGGATCAATTAACCTTACAAGCAAAAATAACTAAAGGAATAGATGGTTCTATTTGGAACAATCCTGTCATTACCATGACAGTACCAGATGGTGTTGAATTGCCGACAGAAGGAGCAATTTCTTTAAATGATGGTGTTAATGCTATCGCTACTACGTCGATAAACATTACTGCAGATCGTAAAATTACTGCAACTTTGGCACAATCTGTAACTTCAACAACTCCTATTTATTTAAGTTTTGATACTAAAGTTCTAGATAATGCACTAGGTCAAATTTATACATCTACTGTAGAGATTAGTGGACAAGATAGCAATCAAGATATAGTTACTGGAACAGATACATCTCAGCTAACAGTTCTTGATTATGAAAGTCCTACTATTACGTTAGAACCAAAAATTGAAAAACAACTGCCTGATGGTATATCTTGGGAAGAAAATAGCAATGTAAAACCTGGAAATACGGTTCGTTTTACGATTCAAAGTACATTGAATAATGATTATACGATTTGGAAAAATCAAAAAATCGTTGTAACGATTCCAAATGGCTTAGATACTATTCAAATTATACCAGATAAAGCAGTTATTGTTCGACCAGGGCAACCGGATATTGAAGTGACTCCAGATAGTTTGACTCAATTTAGTAAAGTTGGTAATCAAATTATTTTTGAAACAAATGATCCTCAATATCAATTTATGGCAGCAAATAGCCGGATTCGTTTTAGCTATACTGCGAATGTAATGATTGATGCAGTGGCAATCGCCCAAGTAAAAACTTCTGTTCAAGTTAGTGGTTTGAATTCACGAGATGAAGCTGTTAGTATTCCAGAACAGTTTATGACATTAAATGTTACTGAAGGAAAACTTGATTTTAAGGCATCACCTACGATTGATTTTGGAACGAATGACTTAATTAGCACAGGTTCTGTGATTCGTAATCCTACTGAAAATTTTGCTGTAAATATTACAGATACGCGTGGTACAGCTAACTCTGGATGGAAAATTTTTGCAGAAATTAGTCGACCATTTACTTCAACCAATGGACGGTCAACTTTAAATGGTGAGATTATTTTTGTTGATAAAGAGAATAAGAGACATGTTCTTAACAATGGGTTTACACCGGTACACGAAAATACGAGTCCATTAACTAGTCAACCAATTACTTGGGAGAATAGTGCTGGACAAGGGTTATTCTTAAACCAAAGGGCTGGATTAAATTTAACAGGAACATCGTATTCTGGTGAGATTACATGGACATTAAGTGAAGGACCTTAAGGGAGGAGATTAATGATGAAAAATTTTAAATTTCTCCATTCTAAAAGGAATTTGCTGTTTGGATTAGTAGTATTAAGTGGTTTAATTATTGGGCTAAACAGCTCAATATCAGCATCCGCTAGTACAATGGATTCAAATGTCGGAATAGAATTCACTGGAGAAGTAACTGTTAAGAAGCCAGATCCTCCAAAAGTCCCGGATCCACCAGTAATTCCGGGAACGCCTACCCCTATACCAGGAGGGAAATTACCACAAACTGGAGAATCACAAACAGATAGCCTGGCTGCATTTGTTGGTATTTTTATTATCGGAATTGGTTTAACTTTTATGAAAGCTAAGCCAATTAGAAAAGGAGGAGAAATGAATGGTTGTTAATCTAAAAAAATTAATAAACATGACAGCATTAGCCAGTTTGGGCTTGCTTTTAACTTCTCCGCCGATAGTAATAGCAGCTGAGGGTGGAACAATTGATAATGATGCAGATTTAGGTTTTATAGAAAACACTGATAGTACAAATCCTGTTGATCCTTCAGACCCATCAAAACCAATTAAGCCTACAAAGCCACCAACACCAGGTCCATTAGCTTTAAATTATGCTTCTGATATTGTTTTTGGTTCTCACGATCTTTCTGAAGAGGAAGTTACTTTTTATGCACTTCTAGATAAAGCAACCCTTGATGATGGAACAGATGAACAAATTGAACGACCTAACTTTATTGAAATGACAGATAATCGTGGCACGAATTCTGGATGGCGTTTAACAGTAAAACAAAATGGAAAATTAAAAAATGCTAATGGAACAGAGTTGATTGGCGCTTTTATTTCATTACAAAATACAGAAATTGTTACTTTGGATGAAGTGAATTCAGCACCTACAGGCATAAAAAAAGAGTCGATTCCTATAAGTGATTCTCACGAAGCTCTAGTAGTTAATGCTGAAAAAGGAACTGGCATGGGAAGTTGGAGCGTGAACTTTGGTAGTGATGCTACTGAAGGGAAATCTAGTATTTCTTTGTTTGTTCCAAAAGATACACCTAAAGAAAAAGGAATTTATACTACAAGTTTAACATGGACATTAAGTGATTCAATTTAATTAATTTTATAGCGGTTAAAGTGAATCAATTAATATAATTAGGGTTTATAGGAGGAGAATAATGAGTTTAAAACAATTTACAAAAATAAGTTTAATTTCGACAGTAAGTGCATTAATGCTATTTTCTGCAGCATTACCAGTGCTTGCTGCTGTTGAAGAATCAGTACCGACAAAAGGTGATATCGGATTTGAAAAAGATGAAACAGGTACAACACCACCTTTGGAATCAGAAAATCCAGATATTGATGAGCCTGTTGACTTAGTTGAACCACCAGTTTCAACGGTAGGAGCATTAAGAATTGATGTAGCTCCAATCCTGCATTTTGGTAATAATAATAAAATTGTTGCTACTAGACAAAATTATTATGCAGAGTTTGTACGTGGAACTAAGTTTGGTGAAACAGTTGTATCAGATATTGCGAACTATTTACAAGTAACAGACGTTCGTGGAGGAACTCAAGGATTTAAAGTATCTGTTAAAACTGATGGTATTTTTACTTCTGGAACAGATAAAATTGAAAATACGATTATTACTATGAATGATTTTAGTATTCATTCTGGTAGTAAAATTGTAGATTCTACAGTATTTCCAAAAGTTTCAACAACTCCAATGTCTATTAGCGATAATCAATCACATGTTTTGATGGATGCTGCTGTAGGTCAAGGTTATGGAATCTGGACAATGCCTATGGGAACAGAAGCTGTAAAAACTTCTGGACAAGGAAAAGATGGTACGGGAACTACTGGTGCAATTGATGTGACTAAAGCTGGACGTAATCCAGCAATTCAACTAACTATTCCAGCGGGACAAATTATTAAGGCTAGCACTGCAACACCATATGTTTCAACATTAAATTGGACTATTTCAGATAATATTTAATTAAAAATTAGGAGGAAAACATTATGAAGAAAAAAGTTTTAGCAGCAGTATTATTAAGTGGGATTTTATTACCAACATTCGCATCAGCAGCGGATCAACCTGGAGTACCAACAAGAGGTAGTGTTGTATTTGAAGTAGTTGGTGATACTGAAACAGGTACAGTAATTGTACCAGGAGAAGAAGATACAGATGACAATACAATTATTCCAGAAGGTGGCGGTAGTTCAACAGGACCATTAAGACTTGAGTCTGTACCTGATATTAAATTTGGAACAATTAAATTTAAAACAGGAAAAACTACTCACCCTGCACTTCTTGAAGAGTATACAAAACCTGCAGAACCAACAGTAAAACGTGCTATTCCACATTTCGTTCAAGTCACAGATGAACGTGGATTAGTAGATGGAACTTGGAAATTAAATGTTACTTCAACTACATTTAAGGATACAGCAGCTGTTGCACCAGAATTGATTAATTCAAAAATCATTTTGAAACAACAATCATTTTTTAACTCAGTTGGTGATTTTGCTACACCTGTTGTAGCTGCAACTACTTTAGTAGATGGTTTTACTGGGACAGAAGCAACAATCCCAACAGATGGCACAACAAATGTTCAGATTTTATCAACAAAAACTGGGCAAACAACAAATGGTTCTAAAACATCTACGGTTTTCAATTCTGCATATCTTCCTGAAAACTTAGATTCATATGAAGTTAACACATACAATGATGGGGTTATTCTAGATAAAGCGAATGGCGATAATGTTCAAATTGGAGTTAACTATGAAAGCAACTTAATTTGGACATTGAGTGATTCAATTTAATCTATTTAATAATTAATTAACAAGAAAGAGGATGATAAAATGAAATTAACAAAAGTAGCAGTCATTGCATTAGTTGCAAGTGTCGGATTAACAGGTTTAGGTTTATCAGCTGAAGCAGCAACTACATCAGCTGACACAACAGGGAAAGTACAATTTAAAGCACCAACGGATCCAAGTGGTCCAACTGTAAAACCAGATACACCAGATGAAGAAATTACTACAGATACTGGTAATCTGACTACAGGTACGTTAAGAATGGAACATGTACCTGATTTTGATTTTGGTAGTGTATTCTATCGTTCAGGAAGCCAAGAGTTCTGGGCTAAGAATGAAGGCTATAAAACTGGAGCAGTTCAATCTTATATTCCAAACTTTGTTCAAGTGACAGATGAACGTGGGGCTGAAGCTGATTGGAATGTGAGTGTATCTGCTACTGTTTTTACAGCAGATAAAGGTACAGCAACTGAAAAAAGATTAGATAATACAAGCATTCAATTAAGAGAGAAAAAATTAACCAATAATGTGTATGATTATGCACCATTTGATTTGACTGGAAGTGGAGCTGAAACAGCTACGCGTTTAGAAGGATTTGATGTAACAAGTGGTACAATTCCAACTACTGGTTCACTTACTATTTTTGGTACAAAAGCAGGGGCAAATACTGAAGGTTCTAAATCTTCAATTGTGTTTAACACTGCCTACACAGAAGGAACTTCATATTCTGCTCCAGAGGATGAAGTAGAAGTAAGTGGAGTAATTGATCGAAAATTAGATGGTAAAAATTCTGGAGTTGTTTTAGTAAAACCAGCTTCAGACAGAGCTTTAGTAGGAAAAGAATACGTATCTACTTTAACTTGGACAGTTTCATCATCAATTTAAACTAGTTCTAAATTGAAAATATTATGGTAACACTGTAACAAAATATAAATTAGAAAAGGAAGTAATTGAACATGAAGAAAAATAAATTTGTCCTAGTTGGGTTATGTGCACTTGTATTAGCAACAGGAGCTGGATTAGCATTAAATGCTGACACAGCAGAAGCAGCAAAAGTTTCAAGTCCAGCATTAACAGTTGTAGTACCTACAAGCTACACAGAAGTTAACACGATTGATGAATTTAAAGCGGCTTTAAAAGATGAAAACGTAACATCAATTAAAGTAATGAGTAGTATTAAATTTACTGGAAATATTACTAAAATCCCAAATCGTGATTTAGTAATTAATGGTAATGCAGATCAAGGAGTTGTCATTGATTCTAATATTTATTCAATCTATGGCAAACAAAATACTAAAGGTAGTAATGTATTTGCAATTCAAAATGCTAATATTACTGGTGATGCAGGAGTAGGTCGCTTCTTTACCGGTGGAACTGGTAATGGTCCTTGGAGCTACGGATGGGATGTAAATGCTAAAGATGTAACTTATACAGGAGCTCGTTTTGTACATTTATCAGAAGGTACATTAGTATTTGATGGAACAAACAAAATTGATACAGGAGCTGAAAATGCTTGGGTTCATAATCTAGTATTTAAAGCTGGTTCAAAATATAACGGAACTGCAGCAACAAAAGGTCAATTTTCTGCATTTTATTTCAACGGTGAATTAAGTGGAGGTAACGCAGACGGTAAAGTTCAAATTGAAGATAATGCTGAAGTAAATGTAGTTATTTCACCTGAAAACGATAAAAACTATTTCTATCCAGTATTTTATGACAAAGTATATCAAGTAAACGTTGGTAAAGGCGTTAAATTTAACGTAGATGCTGCTGGAGTAGCTTTCCAATTTATTCCACGTGCTGATTTCCCAGAAGAACCATCATTAAATATTCAAGATGGCGCTAATGTTAACTTTAATGGTCGTGGTGGTGGATCATATGCTGCAATGAAAATCCAACAATATGGTACTAACATTAATTTAGATCAAGGTTCTGAATTAAAAGTTACAGGAAATTCAAAATATGGTGTTATTGAAAGTAAATATAATTTCGTAGACTTCAATATTAATGCTGCCTACAATTTTGAAGTAACAAATAATTTAGCAGATGCTCCATTATTCAATGCTTCAAAAACTGAAATTAAAGCTGTAAACGTATCTGCTATTAGTACTTGGGGAAAAACAGGAGCAGAGTATACTGAAGTTGAGGACCATGCTTTTAATGGTGTAAGAACATTTACTACTAGCATTACTGGTAATGCTAATGGGGAAGTTCAATCAGTGAATACAGATGCAGTTGAAAATTTCCAAATGGATAATTATGGAAAAGTTAAATTCATCGCTGGTGGATGGTAAAAAATAGTTAAAAATTAAACTTGAGCTAGAATAGGATTTTATCTTATTCTAGCTATTCTTTAAAATAATGGAGGAAATAAAAAAATGAAAAAAAATAAATTTGCAATGATTGGTTTCGCAGCAATTGCTTTATCAGTAGTATCTTTTAATACTGTAGCATCTGCTGTTCCAACAAATGCTGATGTACAGTTTGAAATAGATGATGACTCGACTATTGGTGAGGTTATTAAACCTGGTACTCCTGAATTAATTATTACTCCTGAAGAAGGTGGAAGTACAACGGGTCCATTAAGAATTAATCATGTTCCATATATGCATTTCGGAACACAAAAAATTTCAACAGCTAAGAAAGTATATCATCCAACTGTTGAAAGATATACAGAAGGAATAGAAGTGAAATATATTCCGCATTTTGTACAAGTTGCTGACGCTCGAGGAAGTATGACGGCTACTTGGAAACTTACGGTTTCTGGAACTGTATTTAGTCCTACTGTATCAACAACAAATCCAAAATTAAACAATACTTATATTTCTTTGGATCAAGGAACAATTACAAATAACTATTATGATGAGCAGTTACCAGTTGAAACGGCAAATATATTATCAGGTATTGGAGCTACAAAAATTATTCCAACATCTGGTGGATCACTTGATGTTTTACAAGTACAAGCTGGAAAAAATACAAACTCAACTATTTCTTCAATTGTTTTAGCTGATGGTTATAACGAAAGTACTCCATACACTGAAACTGATTTGAATTCTGGAGTTAGTTTGCATGTTCCAACTAATGATATCAAAGTTAATGGAGAGAAATATGAATCTACTTTAACTTGGACATTAGCAGATTCTATCTAAATTAAAAATAGATGATCTAAATTCGGGCATTTTGCTTGCCCGAATTTTTTAATCAATTTTTGCTGATTAATTTGATTCCCAACTATCTTAAATACATAGGAATAGAGTATGTAATGGATATAAGCGTTCATCAAAACGATCAATATGACGACTGATTTGTAAAAAGAAAAACTTATAGGTAAAGTATATTGAATTATAGCTATAAACTAAATGAATATTTTGAATAATTATGAATGACTGTTTAAGAAGCTATCCAATAAATGATACTGAGTAAGTTTATAGTTAAAGATACTTAATTGAAGGAGCGATTACAGGATGAAAAAATCTAAAATTTTTTCAATTTTATTTACAATAATGGTGTTACTAACAACTTACTTGCCACAAAAAGCTTATGCTGCTAATGAAGATAGTTCAGTTCCTATTTCGGCAAATGTAGTTTTACCAGAAAATCAATACAAAAAGGAAGCATCGTATTTCTATTTGAAAATGACTCCTGGTCAAGAGCAAGAACTTGAAGTCAAATTAAACAATGGTTCAGATAAGGCACAAACCGTTGATATTAGTTTAGCTTCAGGTATTACAAATGATGGTGGAATTATTGATTATCCAGATGATTTGAAAAAATTTGATAAAACCTTGAAATATCCATTTTCAAAAATTGCTTCAACAGATAAAACAGCCACTATTGATCCCAATTCTACAAAATCAATTTTTATTAAAGTGAAAATGCCTGCTGAAGAATACGATGGTATGATTATTGGTGGGATTAATATTAGTTTAAAAGAGAATAATGACAAAGAAAAAGCCGACAAAGATTCTGAAGGTGGCATGAAAATAAAAAATGTTATTCGATATAACTTTGGTATTGTTTTAATTGAAAATGAAAATGTAGTTATTCCTGATATGAAATTGAATAAAGCTTATGCAGGACAAGTCATGGGGATTAATACAATTAAGGCAAATCTATCTAATACAGAGTCTTGGATTATTGATAACCTTGATATTACTGCGAAAGTTTCTAAAAAGGGTAGTAAAGAAGTTCTTTATGAAACGACTAAAAACGGGCTAAGAATGGCACCTAATTCTAATTTTGATTTTGGAATTGGAATGGGGAATAAAGCTTATAAAGCTGGTAGCTATAAAGTAACGATTGCAGCTAAATCAGATAGTCCAGAAAAAGAATGGAATTTTGAAAAAGAATTTACAATTGATAGTGAAACAGCCAAAAAATTAAATGATAAAGCAGCTGAACTAGAAGCGCCTGATTATACAATGTATTGGATTATTGGTGGTGTTAGTTTAGGTGCATTGCTGATTGTTGTTATTGTAACTCTAGTCATTTACAAAAAAAAGAAAAAAGCTAGAGAAAAAGAAGAGCGTCGAAAACGTTTGATGAGAAAGAAAAAACGTCAAGCACAAAATAAAAAAAGAGCAGCAACTAATTCAGCTGATAAGTCAGTGAAAAGAAAAACAAATTCTACAAAAAAAGAGTAATGAATTCAAAAACTAACATAGGATGCATAAATTATTAAATTCCTTATTTTTTGATAATTTGATAAAATTAAAAATGTTTATTTTATGTTATGATTTATTTATCGGCTTAAATAAAGTTGAAATTTAGTTAATAAAAGGGGAAAATTATGAAAAAAACAATTACAAAAGTTGCTTTAATTGCAACACTATCTTTATCAACAGGAGTCTTATTAGCTCAAACGGCTCACGCTACTGAAGGAGTCTCTACAACAGGGATTGCGTTAAAAAGTTCGGTAGTTGTAAATACCTATGAAGAGTTGGCTACTGCTTTAAAAGATGTTTCTATTAGTGAGATTATTGTAAATAATAATATTACGTTCCCAAAAGCAATTACTGGAGTACCTGCTCGTAATGTTCGTATCTATGGTTCAAAAGATAAAGCTATTACAATTAATTTAGGTAAATATTGGATTAAAGGAAATTCTATTAAGAATTCTGATAGTAATGCAGTCATGACTTTAGAAAATGCTAATATTGTTGGTTATCGTAAATTGGCAACGTTCCTTAAAGGTGAAAAAGGTTGGGATTTTGTTTCAAAAAATAATGATTTCAACGGTGAATCATTAGTTCAATTAAATAATGGTCATTTAACCTTTGAAGGTACAAATAATATGGATGCTGAAGATGAAATTGGTTGGGTTAATCATGTAACTTTTGCTGAAAATTCTGTATTAAATGGAGTTGCCGCAAACAGTGGACATGATCGTAGTGCTTTTCGTTTTAAAGGAACATATGCAAATGGTTATGGTGGGATTGTAACTTTAGAAGATAATTCAGAAGTGAATTTAGAAGTTAAAAATAAAGCTCGTGCCGCATTTAATGGAAAAGTAAACAAAGTTAACATTGGTACTAGAGCAATCTTAAATATCAATACAGACGGAACTGCAATTGAATTCGAGAAGAGTAGTTTGCATAAAACGAATCCTGAGTTTAATGTTGGTGAATCTGCGATAGTTTCAGTTAAGTCTAACGGTGAAGCAAAAGTTGCTAAACCAGCAATCAGCTTTAAACAACCAGGAAGTCAATTTAACATGGCTTCTCAGGCGACTGTAAACATTATTGGAACAGCTGCAACAGGAGTTATTGAGTCTGCTAAAGATACTAATTTTAATTTTGATAATGCTGCTCGTCTAGTAGTAGAAAATGAAACAATTGGTTCACCTGTATTTTCTACAAAACAAACTTTCGCGACTAGCTTTAATATTTCTGGTGATTTTTTAACTGTAAATGCTTGGGATAAGCAAACGGTTAGAGCTGGTAGTTGGGATATTTTATCGAATACTACTTTTAATGTGAATAAAGGTGCAACATCAACAATTGTTTCAGATTTTGAAAAATTTGTTGAAGAATTTAAAGTAGAAAACTATGGTAAAATTGTAATTGAAAACGGTGGATTTTAATAATAACTATTAAAAAATGGAAATGGCTTGCTTAAGCCATTTCCATTTTTTTTGATACATATTTCCTTAGTTTAAATAAACTTACTAGAAAATAAAGGTTATTCTTGCTATACTAGATAAGCTAATATTGCGATTTATCTGGTTGAATTATTTTTATTTTATTCCATATTGTCAGTAAAATAGTCGTTAAAAAGCATTAATTTTTGAATTTTACAGGGGGTTTTTAGGTGGAAGTTAATGAACATGATTTTAATTATGAGCAAAGACGTGTCGATTGGACAATTTCTGAGATTCTGAGACGCGAAATAATTTTAACAGACTCTGTAGAATCAGTACGTGGCGAAGCACAAGATATTCGCTCAAATTTTTGGAAAGATGTTACAGTGAATGTTAGTGAATCTGATGATGTAATTGAGACAGAAGTTAGTATTCGACAGCAGGAGCTGTTATTACAAGAACGAGAATTAAATTATAAACATGCTGAAAAACAATTAAAAGCAATGAAAAAATTAAAGAGTTCTCCTTATTTTGCTAGGATTGATATCCAAGAAGGGCAAAATGAATCTGAAACGATTTATATTGGAACAGCTTCGTTTATGGATCAGAATGATGAGTTTTTGATTTATGATTGGCGTGCTCCAATTTCGAGTGTTTACTATGATGGTGCATTGGGAGAAGTTGAATATTTAACACCAGATGGTACACAGATAGTTGAAGTAAGTTTAAAACGGCAGTTCATTATTAAAGATGCTCAAATTGAGGCTATGTTTGATACAACTGAAACAATTGGAGATGAGATGCTTCAAGATATTTTGGGGAATCAGTCTAATTCACAGATGAAAACTATTGTTTCAACGATTCAACAGGAGCAGAATAAAATAATTCGTGATACGACGAGTCAACTTTTATTTGTTCAAGGTGCTGCAGGGAGTGGAAAGACTTCGGCAATCTTACAAAGAATTGCGTATTTGCTTTATCATTTTCGTAATGGGTTAGATTCAAACCAAGTAGTGATTTTTTCACCGAATAAGCTTTTTAATCACTATATATCTAATGTATTACCAGAACTTGGTGAAAAAAATATGATTCAAACCACTTTTTTAGACTTTGCTCAAGCACGAATTCATGGATTACGAGTAGAAAGTTTATTTGAACAATTTGAAAACAAGGAAAATAAACAACGTCAAGAGTTATTGAATTTAAAAGAAAATGCTATTTTTTATCGTAGTTTAGATCGCTATGCTGGATACCTTGAAAAAGGTGGTATGATTTTTAAGGATATTAAATTTAAGCAAGAAATTCTTTTTACAAAAAAGAAAGTTGCTGAAATTTTTTATTCTTTTCCCAGTCATTATACAATGCCACAACGATTCACTTATACAACTGAAAAATTATTAGATGAATTGAACCGACTGGTTAGAAAGGAATCTAAAAAGGAATGGGTTGAAGAATTACTAGAATCTCTCAGTGAAGAGGAGTATAAGGGTATGAGTGGCAATCAGAAATTTGAGAGCTTTAAAGAAGAGCAAACGTTCTTAGCCATGAAAGTTGTTCGCAAACAATTTAAACATGTACGCAAGTCGATTAATCAAAGACGCTACTATCATTTAAAAGCACAATATGCTGATTTTTTGAAAGTTGTCCCAAAACTAATAAAATTAGACTCCTATGGAATCTCTCTAACTGAATGGCAATCTGAACAAAGTTCTGTTATTTCTAAATTAAATAAAAAACAAATTATGATGGAAGATTCAGTACCGTATCTGTATTTGAAGGATATAACATTAGGCAAAGAAATGATGCGCACAATTAAATTTGTTTTTATTGATGAAATTCAAGATTATTCAGCTTTACAAATCACTTATTTAAAAAGTCTATTTCCAAATGCACGATTTACTATGTTAGGCGATTTAAATCAATTGATTTTTAAAAATAAAAAACAAGAGGATTCTTTATTTGATAGTATTGCACCATTATTTGATCCAGAACGTATTCAAAAGATTGAATTAACAAAAACATATCGTTCAACAGCAGATATCACTAATTTTACGAAAGGAATTTTAGTTGATTCAGACACAATTGAAGCTTTTGAGCGTAAAGGTGATTTGCCAAAGGTAGTCATTGATTCTAGTTATCCAGCAATGATTGATTCAGTCGTGGAGGCTGTTGCAGGAAAGCAGAGAGAATCTAATTTAACAGCGATAATCGGGAAAACAATCGAAGACTGTGAAAAGGCTTATGAGTTGCTTAAAACTAGGATAGATAGTACCTTGATTAGTAAAGAAAATCAAAAATTAACGGAAGGTATTATTGTTCTTCCATCTTATCTAGCCAAAGGTTTAGAATTTGATACAGTGGTTGTTTTAGATGCATCTAATCACAACTATCATTTAGAATCTGAACGAACATTGTTGTACACGATCTGTTCTCGGGCAATGCATCATTTAGTTATTACTAGCAATGGTCCAAAATCTACTTTATTTGATCATGTGCCATCAGAACTTTACCAAATAAAGTGAGTGAAAAAGGCTGTTTTGACTAAAGATTAGTGAACTAAAAAATTAAAAACTGTAAGAAATCAGCATTTGTAAAAATGGATTTCTTGCAGTTTTTTTAGTTATAGACTTGATAGGTAATCACATTACTGTCTGTTCGTTTAAATTCATGATTCAGAAAATCTAGATAAGCCCCAGGAGTTAAAATACCATTAATGGTGAGCAAGTCAATCCCAGATGGTCCAATAATAGTATCAGCTAAGAGAACACAATTGGTTGTTAAAACAAAATATGTTTTAAATTTGCCGCGATTGAATTTTGATAGGTGACAATGAGTCGCTGCATACAAACAACTAGCATAATCGCTGTATGGATTTGTTGCTTTTGTAAAGTTTTGACCTTCATCATTTTTGCGTTCCAAATGTGATTTCCAAGGGTAACAATCCATTTTTAATTCATTAATCTTTTGTCGAATATCAATTCGTTGTTGTTCATTTAACTGAATGCCAAAGCCAAATAATGTTTTTTGATTATGTTCAATACAAAAACGAATATAATCCTCTTTTTGAGTTGAAATTAAAACGCCATCGCCAACTGTATCAAATAAGCGATAGGAATCCTCATCGTAGTTTCCATAAGAAATAATTTCACCATCAAAACACAGATCCATATGACCAATTGAACCATAGCTTTTTTCAGTAACATGAATAAAGATTTCTAAATCAGGAATAAGGTCTGATTTTTTCTCAACTAATTGAGGACTGTTGGTCTCGTTAGTATCAGAGTCTGGAGTTAAAATAGCGTTCGTTTCCTTAAGAACTGCTCGAGGAACAAATGCTTCAATAAATACTGGTGGAGTTAACCGTATTTTACGTTTCAATCGATTTTTAGTTTCAGGTGAAATAAAGGATTGAATGGTTAAGGCTAAATTTCCGATTCCGTATAAGGTAAAATAGAGTCCAATAATAATCAGAATATCATTAATAGCTAGTCGAGGAGACCATAATAACACGATGCCAAGTATAACTTGGAAAATTCCGCTAACGAATAAATTAAAACGACCAGTTAGTTGATTTTTTCGATACGTTTGGTAATTGACTAGCAACGCAACTCCTTTTAAGACCAGATAAGCTCCAAAAACAACAGCAAGTAGATAAAAGGGAATATTTGAGAAATAAAAAATAGCTGCTAAAATTAATCCAGTCAAGCCGTCTAACAGACTTCTTTTTTGTTGCCTTTTTTTTATAAAGAACTGAAAAAAATGAGAAAGACTATCGATTATTAAAGCGCCAGTAATCGTGATTGTTAAGATTGGCAATAAACTTGCATTTTTGTCCATAATAACAATTCCAATAATAAGTAAAAAAATACCTGAAAAAAATAAATAAAGTTGATTTAAGCGCATAACTGACATTAGAATCCCTCACTTAAAATTTTTTTAAATAACGAACTCTCCATCATTCCAAATTAGGAATGAAAGAGAGCCCCAGTTGAAAAATAATTGCTTAAGTTAAATATAAAGATTATTTATAGAGTTTAATAATTTTTAAACCACGACGCTCTTTATATTCATATTCATCAATAACTGTTTGATAAAAAGATAAGACGTGATTGCCGAATGCTTCAGAGGAAATATCATATAATAGTTTGCTGCGTTTTTCAGCAAGTTCTGCTTCGTTCTTAGGACGATCTAATTCGTTTAAAATCGTTTTTGCCAGATCTGTATCATCTAAAAATAACTGTCCAAAATCACCAGTTCCAATCAATCCTTCAGTATAAACGTTTTGTTTTGCAATAATATTCGTGCCACATGCTAAAGATTCGATATAAGTTAACCCTTGAGATTCTGATTCAGAGGCGCTAACGAATAAGTCAGCCATTGCATAGTATGCAGGAACTTCTTGACGTTCTTTTTCACCAATAAAAGTGAGATGCTCTGTAATCTGTAACTTAACAGCTAAGTCTTCTAGTTCAGCTTTTTGTGGGCCTTTTCCGACAATAACTAGTTGCAAATTAGGTTTGGCTTGAATTAATTCAGGCATTGCTTTCAAAATAGCTGTGATATTTTTTTCTTGAGAAAGTCGACTAAGAGATAGGATAATTGGAGTATCATTAGTGAAACCTAATTCTTGACGAATATCTTTTTTATGATCCAAATTAAAGTCTGTTAGTACAACTCCAGTTGGTATAATTTCAATTGGCCGAACCACTTCATAGGTGCGCAATTGTTCTAATACACGTTCGCTAGGAGCTATGACGCCATCCGTTTGGTTGCAAAAATATCTAGCTAAAAGCTTAACATGATAGGGTTTGACAATTTTTCCTTTCGCAATGTAATGGAGATAATCTTCATACATTGTGTGATAGGTATGAATACAAGGGATTTTTAAGTGCTTGGCCACTTGTTTTCCTGTTAATCCTAAACTAAACTCGGTTTGAGTGTGAATCAAATCTAACTCATATTCTTTGGCCTTTTTTACAGCTGTATGGGAACCGCTAACGGCAATTCTACGATCTTTAAATGAAAAAAAAGGAATACTGGTCAAACGTACAATATTAGGTTCATTCTCGTCTGCATTCGGATCGGTTGTTGTAAAAATAGTGACACGATGTCCATTTTTCTCTAATTCATCTTTTAATGTTTTTATGGATGTTGCAACTCCACTGACTTGAGGGAGGTAGGTGTCGGTAAATAAGCCGATATTCATTTTAAACACTCCTTTACTTCGTAGAAACTTATAGAATTAAACTTACTAAATGCTATAAGTTAAATCCAGTTAATTATACCATTAATTGTTTAGTTTAGCATCTTGTCGGTACAAGTGACTCTAATTTTTTTATCATTTGTCTCATTAAATCCGCTTATTTTCTGGAAATTTACAGAAAAACTTAAAAATTTATAGCAACTGTGTTATGATTAATAACTGTGTAAACAAATTTGTGACTTTATCTAAATAAAACACAAACTATTTAAAAAGGAGTATTAAAATGACTGAATTTTCTGCGGAAAAATGGAATAAAATTAATGAACAGACACAAGAATGGTATCAAGAATTTACAAAATCAGCAGCCTATCAAAGCTTAACTTCTGAGTGGCAACAAATAGATCAAAAAGTGATTATGGCTTTTACTGAATTTCAATATAAGAATTTCACAAGAGAAGCTAAAAAATGGACGGCAGCTTCTTTAGAGGAAACAATAGTGGATCAATTTCCTAGTGACTTGATTTTAGAGAGTGAAAAGTTTGCAGGTATCCAACCAATTTTAACTGCATATTTTGAATTTTTAGAAGCTACAAATAAAATTAAGAATGCTCCAACATTAGTAAAACGTTTGGAAAAGGTTGCGCCAGAAATGGTTAAACGTGAAGCAAATCCAGTTAATTGGTCTGCTGTTAAAAAAACAGGAATGGAAATTAATGTTGTGCAGGCAGAAGTAAAGCCTAATGTTAAAAAAGCTACCCTGCCAAAACCGTCATCAGTTCAGCAAAAAATTCCTGCAGGGAAGAGACAGCCTATTCATCGTGAAAAAGTTGGACGCAATGAACTTTGTCCATGTGGCAGTGGAAAAAAATATAAAAAATGTTGTGGTGCGTAAGTGTACTGAATGAATTTAAATAGAAAAGTCACCTACTTAACAAAATTTGTTAAGTGGGTGGCTTTTTGTTTAATCTAATAATTGAATGCCGATTCCAATTAAGCCAGGTCCAGTGTGAACACCTAATGCAGGTCCTACCGGGCCTTCTAAGATAGCTTCAGCATTTGGAAAAAGTACTTGTAGTTCTTTAGCAATTTCTTTAGCCTCTGGTTTCGCGGCTCCATCAACTATAGCCAGATTAAACCGTTTGTGGGTACCAATAAATTCAGTGGCTAATTGAACAGCTCTAGCTAAACTTTTTTTGCGTCCACGAACTTTAGAAACAGTGTAATATACGCCATCCGTATTACAAGAAATAATAGGGCGTAGATTTAAAGCACCACCAAGAATGGATGAAACTAACCCAATACGACCACCTTTTTGTAGGTAAAGTAAAGTGTCTACACAAAAGAAGACTTTTGATTTTGCAATAGTAGCGGATAAAGTGGTTTTGATTGTTTCCCAATCTAAGCCTTCAGCAATCAATTGACCTGCTTGGGTACCTTGCATGCCACTGCCGATTCCGATATTTTTTGTATCTAAAACAAAGACATCTAAGCTCGTATATTGTTCAGCAATTAAGCGCACTAAATTATTAGTACCACTTAAGCCACTAGAAATAGTTACTACAATGACTTTTTGATAGCCCTCTGCTTTAATCTTATCAAAAATAGTAGTGATTTCCTGTCCATCAGGTAAAGAGGTAGATGGAATTTCGGTAGTCAGATTTTGATAGACATCTTCAGCAGTAATGTCCACTTTATCTGTGTAAACGTGATCTTTATAGATAATTTTTAAAGGGATAACAAACATATTGTATTTTTCAATCATTTCATCTGGAACATCGGTACAGGAGTCAACTAAAAGTGCGATTTTTTCTTTGTTCATTTTTCTTCCTCCGCTTCAATTTGGTTATTTTTTGCGAGATATTTTTGACTGATGGCAATTGTTTTTTCGGTAATTAATTTGCTAGAAAAACTTAATGTTGCCAGTTTGACAGCTAAAAAATCAACAGGAATTTTTTCTTGTAAGATCGGAATACTTTGTTTTCCTGTAACTTGGGCTGCAACAATTTTTAAGGATTTTTCTTGTTCGTCACAAAAAAGATTAAAGGCTTCGTTAATTCCAACAACAGATGCTTGAAAAAGAATCCCATCTTTAATTTCTTGAATGGTGAAGACCTGTTTTAAAATTGAAATTGCAATTAAAAAAGCAATGTGTTTTTTTGTGTAACGTTTTTTTACTGGTGCTGGAATTAATCCTAATTTTACATAATTATTCACCATTGCAGATGTAATAATTTTTTGGTCACTATGAATGGTTAATGGCGACAAGTATTTTTCAATTAACGTTAATACTTGATCCATATACAAATCAATATCAGGTAATAAATTCCAACGAGGAAGTTGAAAATCTTCAATTACATTTCCCCATGCTGCTAATTCTTTTTCCATATCATTCAAGCAAGATCACCTACTTTTAATAGTTATGAAAACATCTTAACATGATTATCGAAATTATTCAATCTAGTATTTAAAACTAGATGAAAAAATACTAGATTGAATGCTATTATTTTTAAAAGCATTCATTTAAACTAAGTACAATTAGTTGTTCATTAGTTAAAAAATTCGTATACTAACGATAGGTAATTTAGCAAGATTTAGTTGTTTTTTGTGAAAAAATAGTAGGGAGGGTGTGAATGATATGTTTCCAGTTTTAGAAGGAACGATTTTATTGATTGTTTTAGTTATTGTTTCAAACATTATCAGTCATTACCTCATAAAGATTCCAACAGCTTTAATCCAAGTTACATTAGGATTACTAGCTGCATTGATCTTTGCTATTAAAATTGAAATTAATACGGATTGGTTTATGTTGCTTTTTGTAGCTCCATTGTTATTTAACGATGGTCGTCATTTTCCAAAAAAGGATTTATGGAAGTTGCGTATTCCTATCTTGGGGAATTCGATTTTATTAGTTTTTTTAACTACTATTATTGGTGGATATATAATGTACTGGGTTATGGATGGAAAGCTCCCATTGGCGGCAGCGTTTGCTTTAGTGGCAATTCTTTCTCCAACAGATCCAGTAGCTGTGAATGGGATTGCTGAACAAGTAAAGTTACCTGTTGGGGTGTTGCGTTTAGTTCGGGGAGAAAGTTTGGTTAATGATGCTAGTGGATTAATTGCTTTTAAATATGCGATCGCAGCAATGGTGACAGGATATTTTTCTTTAGCAACGGCTATTTCCGATTTTTTCTATATGGCTTTAGTAGGACTTGCTGCTGGTATTATTTTAGAATGGTTTGTAATAGGTTTAAAAGAATGGCTGAGTATTCAGGGAATTAGAGATGTTATTTTGCATACATTATTGCAAATTTTAACACCTTTTATGATTTATATGATTGTGGAAGAAGTCTTTCATGCTTCGGGTGTGATTGCGGTTGTAGCTGCAGGAGTTGTAGCTAGCCACCAACATCGCGTGAGTGAAAGTCGGATGGCAGAAGTGCAGATTGTTACTGAGCGAACATGGGATGTAATTATTTACTTACTAAATGGAATTATGTTTTTAATTTTAGGAATTGAGTTGCCTTTTGCAATGGGAACAGCGCTAGAAAATTCTATTAATGGAAAAAATTATCAATTATTTGGTTATGTGTTGTTGTTATGGTTAGTTATTTTAATTATTCGTATTTTATGGACGTATAGTTATATGTGGTTCGATTATTCGTATGGGAAGTTTAAACGTGAAACACCTCCTGATATTAAAATTGCGATTATGTCTGGTTTGACAGGTGTTCGAGGTGCTGTGACGATGGCAGGTATCTTATCAATTCCTGCTTTATTAAATACTGGCTTTGCTTTTCCAGGAAGAGCATCTATTTTGTTTATTGCTTCAGGAGTGATTATTGTTACGTTAGTGGCTGCTACGATTGCGCTGCCTTTTTTTACTAAATCAAAACGACGATTTGAAACTTCTGGGGATGATTTAGCTGATTTTATAACACTGGACGAACCGAGATTAACTCAGACAGATGCTTTAGATAAACGTGAGGCAGAAGCTAGAATTCATATTATGAATACAGCAGTTCAAGTTATTGAGCAGGAAAGCCGACCTGAGAATCGAATGGCGGTCTATGATTTATTACATGAATACGATCATTTGATTCGACGTATGCAGATGGAATACAATAGTAAGGAAACAACCGTTCAGTTCTTGCAAGATGAAGTGGAAATTCGGTTAATTGCCATTAATGCGGAGATTCTTCAAATTGAAAAAATGATTATCCATCAAGAAGTGAATCAAAAAGTTGCTGAACTCTATATTAAACAATTAGTGCAAAGAAAACGTGCATTAAAAAATCGCTGGTTTGCTAAATTCAATCGAGCTTTACTAATGGGAAAGAGAGTATATCGTCAAGGTATTCGTGAAAGTTCATGGAGTAAGAAGAGTGCCGAATATAGAGAGCAACATCAACAACGTTTAAATTTGGAACGAGAAACAGCTAAAATCGCGATTCAGAGGTTGTCATTATACATGAAGAAAGAGCAAAGTGAAGCAATTCCTGTTGATAAATCAATTGTCTATCATTTGATTGTTGAATACCGTAATAAAATTGAACGGATTAAGCGTTTTGGAGAAGATTATTTAAAGGAGTATACAAAACAGCTACAAGAAGTTCGATTAAAAGCGTTGAATGCAGAGCGTGGGGATATTCAACGGCTTTATGAAGCGGGGGATATTTCAGCAAATGTAGCAGTTCAATTGCGACGCTTCGTAAATTATCGTGAAAGTTCGGTAATGGATTTGGGGAATGAAAATGATGAATAAACTCAGTGAAGTACGAGTCGATTTAAGGAAAACTTAGGTTTAAAAAGATATACTATAGAAAGAGGCTGTAAATAGGCAGAATTCTTTACAGGAAATAGGCCTAGCAGTATAGTTAATGTTGTTAGGAAAGTAGGATAAATATGTTAAAAAAAATCTGGATTGCCCCTGTTCGCGGGTATCAAAAATTTATTTCCCCATTATTTCAACCGAGCTGTCGTTATTATCCAACCTGTTCAAATTATGCCATTACGGCAATTGAAAAGCATGGTGTGGTGAAAGGGACAATTATGGGAACTGCACGAATATTAAGATGTCATCCATTTGTAAAAGGTGGAATTGATTACGTTCCTGAAAGCTTTACTTTGAAACGTAATCCTCATAAGGAGTGTTCTCATGATCATTAAATTAGATAGCACGACCTTTCAAGAGGAGATAAAAGAAGGTTGGACTTTAGTTGAATTTTGGGGCGAATGGTGTAGTTCTTGTCGCAGGCTCTCAGCTGTTTTGGAAAGTCTATCAACAAGTTATGAAGACCGAATAAAGCTTGCAAAGTTGAATATTCATCAAAGTGGAGAATTAGCGAATCAGTTTAGTATTATGAGCATTCCGACGATGATTTTATTTCAAGAAGGTGAACCTGTTGAGAAAATTACGGGGTATATACCAAAAGAAGAATTGCAAGCTTATTTAGAGGATAAATTAAAATAGAAAAGTCTTTGGCTGATGTTGGCGGAAGGCTTTTTTTATTCGTTACTCTCATGATAAAATAGACGGAATTTAGTTACTGACAAGGAGTTTACAGAACTAAGTAAGAAAAGGTTGGATAGTTTGCGTTACAATCTTGAGAATCATTGTTTGTATTTAGATGGTAATGGAAGTGTTCTTTTCGTAGATTTTTGGCAGCTGGTCATTCAGTTAAGATTACAATTCAATATCACGTAGCTCTTTTACCAGAAATTATTACTTCATGGAACGGCCCAATATTTTATGAATTCATTTAATGAGATGGGGAGTTTACCAAAATAATAAAAGCAGAATGCTTTAGATTTAAAGCAACAGTTGGAACTGTATTTTTAATGTCATACCTTTTTTTAATTCTAATTAAATAATGTCTGTATTGTGAAAAAAGTTCTGATTTGTTAATGATATTCTCATAATCTGTGCTATACTAATGAAAATTAATCTCTGAAAAAATAAGGATATTCATGAAAGGATGAAGAAAATGAAAGCCATTTTAACAGTTGTTGGACAAGATACAATTGGAATTATTGCAGGTGTTAGTCGTGAACTAGCACATCTAAAAATTAATATTTTAGATGTTTCGCAAACAATTATGGAGGGAAATTTTACCATGATGATGATGTGCGAATTAAGTCAGACAACTGTCGGATTTGATCAAGTAAAAACGGCTTTAAATCAAACTGGAGAAGAGTTGCAGGTGACCATTAGTATTCAACGGGAAGAGTTATTCTCAACAATGCATAGCCTATAAAAAAATTGTAAGGTGGGGATAATGGATGAAAAGTGAACAAATTCTTGAAACGATTCGGATGATTGAAGAAGAAAATTTAGATATTCGGACAATTACTATGGGGATTTCATTATTGGACTGTAGTGACTCAGACAGCGAGGTTGCGTGTCAAAAAATCTATCAAAAAATTACTACGGTAGCAAAGGATTTAGTCGCAGTTGGTGAAGCGATTGAAACGGAATATGGCATTCCAATTATTAACAAACGAATCTCTGTCACGCCTATTTCGATTGTTGCAGGGGCATCTGAAGCAAAAGATTATGTTATGTATGCAAAAGCTTTAGACGCTGCAGCGGATGCGGTAGGGGTGAATTTTATTGGTGGTTTTTCAGCATTAGTTCAAAAAGGCTATACAAAAGGCGATCAGATTTTAATTGAGTCGATTCCACAAGCTTTGGCTGAAACGGAGCGTGTTTGTGCCTCTGTGAATGTTGGCTCAACCAGAGCAGGAATTAATATGGATGCGGTTCGTGATATGGGAGAAGTTGTGAAGCGAACGGCTGATTTAACAGCAGAAACGAGTGGCTTAGGTTGTGCAAAATTAGTTATTTTTGCAAATGCTGTGGAAGATAATCCATTTATGGCAGGTGCGTTCCATGGTGTTGGAGAAGCAGATTGTGTGATTAATGTTGGAATTAGTGGACCAGGAGTTGTCAAACGAGCCATTGAAAAAGTTAAGGGACAGCCACTAGATGTTGTGGCAGAAACCGTTAAAAAAACGGCTTTTAAGATTACGCGTATGGGACAATTAGTCGGGCGAGTCGCTTCAGAACGATTAGGAGTGCCCTTTGGAATAGTAGATTTATCGCTGGCTCCAACTCCTGCTATTGGTGATTCAGTAGCTTACATTTTAGAGGAAATGGGTCTTGAAATGGTTGGAACTCATGGGACAACAGCAGCTTTAGCCTTATTAAATGATGCGGTTAAAAAAGGCGGCGTGATGGCTTGTGAACATGTTGGTGGTTTGTCAGGTGCCTTTATTCCTGTGTCAGAAGATGCTGGAATGATTGCAGCTGTTCAAGAAGGAGTACTAAACTTAGAAAAACTTGAAGCAATGACAGCAATTTGTTCAGTTGGATTAGACATGATCGCTGTACCAGGTGATACGCCAGCGACTACTTTAGCGGCAATGATTGCGGATGAAGCAGCCATTGGTGTGATTAATAATAAAACAACGGCAGTTCGAGTGATTCCAGCAGCAGGAACAAAAGTTGGTGATTTGGTTGAATTTGGAGGTTTACTTGGACGTGCACCAGTTATGCCTGTTAATGGCAAATCATCTGCCGAGTTCATTCAACGTGGTGGACGTATTCCAGCACCCATTCATTCATTTAAAAATTAAAGTTCTTGATTGTTGAAAGGACGAATCTTGATTAGAGTGTATAACGTATTCTTGTTATAGGCTCTTTTTTATTTGGAAAAATTAGCTGTCAATCTCCATAATTTCTCCATAATTATTTTATATAGTAATGGGGAAGGTAAATTAAAGGAGGAATTTTAGATGGGACAATGTGGCAATCAATTCGCAACAAATGCAAATCAAATGATGACAAGAGGTGGTGGTAGTATGATGGGTGGCAACGGAAATCATTGGAATTTATTCGGCTTTGGTGGAATGAACAGTTGGATATGGATTATTGGGTTATTAGTGATTGGTTATTTAGCTTATTTGATTTTTAAAAACCGGCAAATCGATAAAGGAGCTTCAAGCGACAGTCAGCCGATAAATTCAGTTGAGAGTGAATCAGCAGCAGATATTTTGTTGAAAGAATTCATGAGAGGAACGATTACGGAAGAAGAATATTTACAAAAAAAAGCGTATCTAAATTAATTTCTGCTATACTTTAGTTAATAGATAACGATAAAGTTAGGAGTGGAAAGTGTGAAGATTTTAATCGTGGATGATGAACCGAAAATTTTAGATGTTGTGGAGGCCTACTTAGTGACGTATCAGTATAGTGTGTATCGTGCGGAAACAGGAGTAGAGGCTTTGAAAAAGGTTCAGGCTATTCATCCTGATTTAATGATTCTTGATTTGATGTTACCAGATATGGACGGTTTTGAAGTTTGTCAAGCTGTTCGTCGTGATTCCATGCTACCGATTATTATGCTAACGGCTAAGTCAGGAGAGAAAAATGTGATCGCTGGGCTAAAGACTGGAGCAGATGATTATTTAGTGAAACCTTTTAGTCCAAAAGAATTAGTTGCGCGCGTTGAAACTGTTTTACGAAGAACTGGTCGGCAGGAAGTATCTATAAAATGGAGTTTTAATCAGAATGACTTAGTTATTTTCCCTCAATTAAAGGAAATATATGTAAAGGGTAATCTCATCAATCTAACGACAACTGAATTTGATTTATTAAAGATTTTAGCCGAATATCCTACTCGTATTTTTGCTAGGGAACAGTTGATTGAGTCAGTATTGGGAATTGAGTTTGCTGGTTCAGATCGTGCAATTGATTCCCATATTAAAAATTTACGCCAAAAGCTTGAAGTAGATACTAAAAAACCGTGTTATATTTTAACGGTTCATGGAATGGGTTATCGATTTGGTGGAAGAGCATGAGAAAGACTAGATCGATTCGTATACAGTTTATGCTTTCTTTTACAGCAATTGCAGTACTCATTATTGGCACTATTAGCTTGATGACTTACAATTTAGTTGATCGGCATTTTGATCGATATGTAGTGGAACGGCAAAAGGATGTTTTGACAGAGTTAACCCAATTATTAGAAGCTAAATTTTCAATTAGTGAAGCGCAATGGAGTGCTATTGATTTAGAACAAGTTGGTGATGTAGCCAAGTCTGAGGCAATTGATTTAACGGTTTATGATGAAGCAGGTCAAGTAATTTGGCGAAGTTCACAAGAAAAAAATGGGCATATGGGCAATGGTATGATGAATAATCATAGCAAGATGATGGATAGCAACATGCAAAGTAAGAATGGAAGCTATGTTGAGGAAACTATTTCTTTGAAGTCAGCAGGTAGCAAAATTGGAAAAGTAGTCTTTGGTTATTTTGGTCCCTTGAGTTATACAAATCATGATGTAGCTTTTATTACGGATCTAAGAAAAAGCTTACTTTGGATTGCTGTTGGCGCATTGCTAGGTTCATTATTATTTGCAGTTTGGTTGGCTCAAAAGCTTAGTTCTCCAATTAGCCAATTAACGTTGTTTACGCAAAAAATTGCTAAAGGCCATTACCACGAAAAGCAGCAGCCAATTTCGACAATAACTGAAATCCGTGAATTAATTGATGCCGTTCAAGATTTATCAGTGCAACTTGATAAGCAACAAGCGCTACGTAATCAATTATCTAGTGACATTTCTCATGAAATTAGAACACCTTTAACAACGTTAAAAGGTCATATTGAAGCAATGCTAGATGGAATTTGGGAACCAACAAAAGAACGCCTTGAAAGCTGTTATGAAGAGGTAAATCGTCTGAATCGTCTCATTGGAGATATTGATAAGATTACAGAATTAGAAGAACAGCAAGAAAAGCTTCAAAAAAATACGTTTGATGTTTTTCAATTGGCTAAAAGGATCTGTTTAAATATAGAACCTTTAATGAAACAAAAAGAAATTGATTTTACTTTAACTGGAAGGAATTTAGAAGTATTTGCGGATCAAGATAAAATCAGTCAAGTTATGACTAATTTACTGACAAATGCGCTTAAATTCACAGGAAATAGAGGGGAGATTGATTTAGCGATTCACAAAGAAGCCGATGATTTTTGTATTTCAGTTAAGGATAATGGAATTGGTATTTCTTCAGAAGATCGTGCTTTTATTTTCCAACGTTTTTACATGGTAGATAGTTCAAGAAATAGTGAGGGTCAAGGAATTGGTTTGGCTATTGTAAAAAGTATCGTGAAGGCTCATAATGGTCGGATTGAAGTTGACAGTATAGTTGGGGAAGGAACAAAGTTTAAGCTTTATTTTCCTTTGTCGTAACGAATATCGATAAAATTTAAGACTGAAAGCAGGGCTTAGAGAGGAATCTTTAAGCTCTTTTTTTCGTGATGAAAAATTTGTTCAGAGATTTTCTATATTTTGTCCTATCTTTCTTATAATTTGTGACTAGCTCTAAAAAACACAACAAGCTAAAATAAGAGTGTAAGAAATAAAACGTTTTCTTTATTGAAAGGAGGAGGTATACAGTTGAAAATGCAAAAAAAGAAAAATAGTTTATGGAAAGACTTTATGAAGAATAAAGCCTTTTTAATGATGGCATTACCAGGGACGATATGGTTGATTCTCTTTTTCTACATTCCAGTTTTTGGAAATGTCGTAGCGTTTAAAGATTTTCAATACTCCGATGGAGGTTTCTTTAAAAGTTTAAGTCAAAGCCCATGGGTAGGACTAGATAATTTTAAATTTTTGTTCAGTTCATCAAATGCCTACTTAATTACTAGAAATACGGTTCTGTATAATGTTGGCTTTATTTTAATCAATTTATTCTTTGCTATCTTTTTCGCGGTTATTCTTAGTGAAATTCGTTCTAAAAAATTGATTAAAGTCTATCAAACGACAATGTTATTGCCTTATTTCATTTCATGGGTTATTATTGGTTATTTTGTTTACGCTTTCTTAAGTCCTGATAAAGGGTTAATAAATGCAGTCATTACCGCAAATGGTGGGGAAGGGATTAATTGGTATAATGATCCTAAATTTTGGCCGTTTATTCTACTGTTCTTAGGTGTGTGGAAAGGAATTGGCTATAATAGTATTATTTATTTTGCTAGTATTATGGGGATTGATCCAACTTTCTATGAAGCCGCAATGGTAGATGGTGCAACAAAATGGCAACAAATCAAAAATGTTACACTTCCACAGTTGGTTCCATTGATTACGATCTTATCTATTTTAGCTGTCGGAAATATTTTCAAGGCCGATTTTGGTTTATTCTATCAAATTCCGAGAAATTCAGGTACTTTATATGAAGTGACGTCTGTTTTAGATACTTATATTTATAATGGATTAACAAGTAGCGGAGATATTGGGATGGCATCGGCAGCAGGTCTTTATCAATCTGTTGTAGGATGTATTCTAGTAGTCGGGACGAATTTAATTGTTCGTCGTTTTGATGAAGAATCAGCTTTATTCTAAAAGGAAGGAGTCGTATCAATGAAAAAAAAGAAAGTAACTCAATTAACTGTTAGAACTTTTGGGAAAAAAGCTGATTTTTTATTTAATCTATTAGTCGCGATTTTTGCTTTTTCTTGTATTTTCCCATTTATTTTCGTTATTATTATTTCGTTAACTAGTGAAGCATCTTTAATCACGAATGGATATGCACTGATTCCTAAAGAGTGGAGTTTTGAAGGATATCGTTATTTAGCAGAAATGAAAGATCAAATTTTACAGGCCTTGTTTGTTACCGTTTTTGTAACAGTAGTCGGAACATTGGTCAATGTGACCTTTACATCAACTTATGCTTATGCAATTTCAAGACCGTCTTTTAAATATCGTCGTTTCTTTACAGTGATGGCATTGATTACAATGTTATTTAGCCCAGGAATGGTCCCTAATTATATTGTAATGACGAATATGCTGCAATTGAAAGACACTATTTGGGCCTTGATTTTACCAATGGCATTAAGCCCATTTAATATTATTGTCATGCGAACGTTCTTTAAGCGTTCGGTGCCAGATGCGATTATTGAATCTGCTAAGATTGATGGAGCTAGTGAGTTACGCGTCTTTTTACAAATCGTGTTACCATTAGCTGTTCCAGGTATTGCAACGATTAGTTTATTTGCAGCGCTAGGTTATTGGAATGATTGGTTTAATGCATTGCTTTATATTCAAAGTGATAATTTAGTTCCTCTTCAATATTTATTAATGAAAATTCAAGCGAATATTGAGTATATGACAAAAGCTGCAGGAATGAGTGCTCAAATGGCTAGTGGAGCAGCAGCGATTCCAAAAGAAGCAACACGTATGGCGATGGTTGTAATTTCTACTTTACCAATTGCATGTAGCTATCCATTTTTCCAAAAATATTTCATTAGTGGATTAACAATTGGCGGAGTGAAAGAATAAAAAATAAAAGGTGGAGGTTTCAAAATGAATAGTAAATGGCGGAAAGTTGTTTTAGGGAGTGCGCTAGGTTTATTAGTTGCAGGTGGTTTAGCGGGTTGTGCAGGCTTATCTGGTGACTCAAGCAAAAAAGATGCAGCATCAGGTGATTCAGATGTGCCAACATTATTGATGTATCAAATTGGGGACAAACCGGATAACTATGATGAATTAATGAAGATAGCGAACAAAAAAATTAAAGAAAAAGCTGGCGTGCAACTGAATTTACAATACATGGGGTGGGGCGATTATGAACAAAAGATGGCTGTTATTACCTCTTCCGGTGAAAATTATGATATTGCCTTAGCAAAAAATTATGTAACAAACGCTCAAAAAGGTGCTTATGCAGACTTAACTGAATTAGCTCCAAAAGAAGCGAAAGAAGCGTATGATATGTTAGATCCAGCTTACATTAAAGGGAATTTAATTGATGGTAAGTTGTATGCATTCCCAGTAAATGCCAATGTTTTTGGTGAACAGATGATTACATTTAATAAACAATTTTTAGATAAATATAATTTAGATATTTCAAATGTTAAAACATATCAAGATTTAGGACCATTATTTAAAGTGATCAAAGAAAAAGAAGCAAATACTATTGCATTCGCAGCAGGTAAAGGATTTAAAGTTGAGTCAAATATGGATTATCCTGTTACAAATGGAATGCCATTTGCTGTTGATTTATTAGGTGATGAAACGAAAATTATTAATCAATATAACAATGAACGTTTACAAAAAGATTTAAAAACAATGAATGACTACTATAAGGCGGGTTATATTGCTCAAGATGCAGCAACAAGTAATACTGATCATCCGTTAGAAGGAACAACGTGGTTCGCTCGTCAAGAAACACAAGGACCTTACGATTATGGCGATACTATTTTAACAACGGCAGCTGGTCAACCATTAGAGTCTAAAGCGGTAACTATGCCAGTTAAAACAACTGGGCAAGCTCAAATGGCTAACTTCGTTATTTCAAGTAATTCTAAAAATAAAGAAAAATCAATGGAAGTTTTGGGGTTAATTAACTCTGATTCTGAATTATTGAATGGTTTAGTTTATGGTATCGAAGACAAAGCTTGGGAAAAAGTCGGTGATAATCGTGTGAAATTATTAGATGGTTATCTACCAAAAGAGCATATGTCTGCTTGGAATACTGGAAACAACAAGATTCTTTATGTCCCAGAAAGCATTACTGATGAACAAGTTGCTGAACGCGATAAAAAAATCGAAGAATCAACTGCTTCACCAATTCTAGGTTTTAACTTTAATACAAAAACAGTTAAATCTGAAATGACAAATATTGCGAATGTAATGAATCAGTATATTGATGGATTGAATACTGGAACACTTGATCCAGAAAAAGCAATTCCAGAAATGAACGAAAAATTAGAAAAAGCGGGCATGGCTAAAGTTCAAGCAGAGATGCAAAAACAATACGATGATTTCCGCAAAGAAAGCAAGGAATAATCAATCTTTGGAGGAGGACAAGCAATTGACTTGTCCTTTTCCATTTAAGTTTTTATCTACATAAAAGAAAAAGGAGGAATTTTTATGTTGGGAAAATATTTAGAAACTTTTTTTAATCGTTGCTACTTGTTTATTAAATTGAGTTTGATTTTTTGGGGATTGGCTTTAGCGGGTGGACTTATTTTTGGTATTGGCCCTGCGTTAGTGACAATTGCTAATTTATTCGGAGAGTACCGTTGGGAATTTAAGCAGATGAAAGTTTCAGTTTGCTGGGAAATTTATAAAGAAAATTTTAAACGAGGGAATCTACTTTTTTATATTTTTAGTGCAATTTCTCTCTTTTTATCTTACAATTTATATTTGTCCGTACAAATTAATGGACTAATTTTTATTATGATTGATTTTATGATTATTTTTGCTTTATTTTATACGGCTTTATCTTTTTGGTTTGCTATTTTGATTCAAAGTCAGTATGATTGTCAACTGAAGGATTTATTTAAATTAGCTGGAGCTTTGGTTTTTATGAGTTTTAAAAATTTACTTGTATTAACAATTGGTGGTATTCTTTTATTAGTAGTCACATATAAATTTCCAGGGTTGATTTTATTTGGTAGTATTGGTTTTTGGATCGTTTTTTTAACAAATGTAGCTCAATCACTATTTGAACAATTGGATCAACAACTGATTGCTGCTGAAAATTAAACAGTTTTGAAAAAGCCAACAGTGAATGTTGGATTGACGGGGGACATTCTTTTGAAGAAAAAAAATCTAATTTATTCCTTGTTGAAGATTTATTCCTTAGTCTTAATTGTGGTCATTACTTCATTTGCAATTATTATGAGTTATGTATCCCTTGAACGAAATCGTAATGAGGCGGATCAAAGTACACAGCAAACTGCTGGACGCTTAGCGACTGTTCTATCTGATAATGAAAAAAAGATTAGTCAAATGGCTGTTTCTTTAGCTGATAATCAAGAAAAGGTCACGAACTTAGTAAATTATTTTAACTTAAGTTACAGTAATTATTTAAGTTACAGTTTAAGTCAGCAGAATGTCAACAAAGATGCCAACTATATTTATTTGCCTAATCAATTGATGAATTTTTATTACTCTGATGACAAAATTGAAGCGATTACGATTGAGTTGAAAGACTATCAAGAGATACTTTATTCTAATATCAATAAGAAAATGGGTGAAAAACGTCGAGAGTTACCGGATTTTAGTAACCGCTTAACTCTACCGAAAGTTCTGACTAATCCGAATACTTCACAGCAAATGGGAACGTTGTATGTAACCTTTTCCGAAGAAGAATTGGCTCGAATTATCGATAATTATGGCACAAAAGATGAACTGCAAGTTTTTATTTTTTCCGATACAATGAAGAATTTATATCATAGTCAAGCGTACCAAGGAAATAATAATTTACAAAAGCAACTAGATAAGAGTATTGCCAAAAGTTCAACAATTAACTTTACTGAATTGAAAAAGGATTATTTTATCAATGAATCAAAAACTTCAAGTGGTATTCAAATCGTAACAGCTATTTCTAAGGAAAGAGTTCGGAATAACTCAATTAATGGAATTATTTTTATTTTAATTGGAAGTGTCTTAATTAATTTGTTTTTACTGTATTTCTTATATCGAACTTTTAGCAAATATGCACAACAAGTGGCGGATATTGTTGGGTCGGTCAATCAAGTATCTAGTGGGAAAATGGATTGGCGGATTGATACGACACATAAAGAGGCAGAATTAAAAGACATTTCAATGGGAATTAATCATATGTTAGATGGGGTTAATCAGTATATTGAAGATATTTATAAGCTAGAAATTAAGCAACAAGATGCCCATATGCGAGCTTTGCAATCGCAAATTAATCCTCATTTTTTGTATAATACGTTAGAGTATATTCGGATGTATGCAGTAAGTGAAGGTGCTGAAGAATTAGCGGATGTCGTGTATACCTTTGCGACCTTATTGCGGAATAATACGTCACAGGAAAAAACAACGAGTTTAAAAAAAGAGTTGGAGTTTTGTGAAAAATATGTTTATTTGTATCAAATGCGCTATCCAGGGAATATTGCGTATTCATTTTATTTAGATAAATCTTTGGAAAATTTAGTGATTCCAAAATTTTCAATTCAACCATTGATTGAGAATTATTTTGTTCATGGAATTGATTATATGCGCATTAATAATGTCATTAGCGTGAAAGCTCAAGTTGCAAATGGCAAAACAATGATCTTAATTCGTGATAATGGCAAAGGCATGAGTGCTGAAAAACAAGAGGAGTTAAATCAATCTTTGGCGAAGAGGAATAGTAAAATGGGAGACTCAATTGGAATTTTAAATGTAAATGAACGTTTAAGTTCTTTTTTTGGAGAGAATTATCAAATGCAAATTGAAAAATCAGAGCATAATGGTGTGATGATTGTTATTTCTTTTTAAACTAAAGAGGTGAAAAAAATGTATCGAATGTTGTTGGTAGATGATGAATACATGATTTTAGAAGGATTAAAAAAATTGATTCCGTGGCAGCAATTAGGAATAGAAATTAGTGGAACTGCTAAAAATGGGCAGGAGGCTTTACAGTTTGTTAGAGAAAATGAAGTCGATATTGTCATTTCGGATGTTACGATGCCTTTGCTATCAGGAATTGAGTTTATTCGATTAGCCCAGGAAGAAGCCATTTATTTTCACTTTTTAATGTTATCAGGTTATCAAGAATTTGACTATGTAAAAGAAGGTTTACGGATGGGTGCCGATAATTATTTAATTAAACCGGTGGATAAGGTTGAATTAGTTGAAACATTGGAAAAAACAATTGCTGCAATCAAAAAAGAGGAAGAGCAATTGGAAACTCAAAGTGTGTTATTTGATTATCTTTTGCAAGGTTGGATTCATGATGAAATTGATTATATTGAACTAAGAAAACATATGAAGCACTATCAATATGATTTAGCTGATAGCTATTATACTGTATTAATTATTGATTTTCCTATTGAAAGTGAAGAGGTGTTAACAAAATTTTTTAGTCAACAAAATCAAGGTCTTTATTATAAATCAAGTGATACAGAAGAGTTCATTGTTGTTTTTTCAGGATCAGAAGCAGAGCTTCAATTATTTGTGCTAGACTTTCAAGAACTGAATCAACGCAATCAAAAATGCTTTTTTATAGCAATTGGAGAAACAATAGAAGGATTAACGGAAGTTGCTTCTAGTTACAATCATGCGCTTCATGGGATTCAAATTCATGATTTCTATCAAGTTAAAGGAATGGAGCCAAGTGGGTTTTTAGAAACATCAACGGGATTATTGCCACAAATTTCTTTTGTTGCCTTTAATCAAGCTCTTTCGATTCGAGATGTTGCGACGATTCATACTGAAATCGCTGGAATATTAGAATTAATGCGACAACAGGGAACATTACCTGATTATTCAAGACACATGACCTTTTTGATTTTTATGGATTTATATCGTCAATTTGAAACGTTAGATGAAATTTTTTATCAGACTAGCTTTGAAAAAATCGCGAATGCTCAATCTTTTGAAGCACTACAACAAGTAATTGAAGATACCTTAGTTGAGATTAAAGGGGTTAAAAAGGAGCGGTCTTATAGCGGCAATACACAGCGTATGTTAGAAATTATTATGGAACGTTATTCAGAGGATTTATCTTTAAAATTAGTGGCAGATGAGTTGTATTTAAATGTCATGTATTTAGGTCAAATTTTTAAAAAAGAAACGAAAAAAAGTTTTTCACAATATTTAAATCAGTATCGAATTAAAGAAGCGCAAAATCTATTGGTTCATTCGGATAATAATGTTAATGAAATTGCGGTTTCTGTGGGTTATACAAGTGCTGGATATTTTTATAAAAATTTTAAGAAAATTTGTGGTATTTCACCAAAAGAGTTTCGTGAGCGTTTTGTAACAGGATATAATCCAATAGATAGCTAATAAAGTAGGGGATGAGTTAGTATAAGTATATATAGTTAAAAACCTTATCATAAAGTATATCTATTCAGCTAAATCAAGTCTGCTCTATAAGAAGGGAATAAAGTTTATACATCATTTGAAGTGAAATGAGTGATTTAACAACATTTAGACGGTTATAAAAATGTATAAAAAGATTAAAATTGAATTGGTTGTCCACCAAAAGCCCCACCAAGAGAAAAATCTTAGTGGAGCTTTTAGGTGTGTGATAATTCATTTTAAAATGAATTATCATGAACAAATATGTTGATAGTGCAATTTAATTCTTGTGAAAATAACAAACTATACTCTGTAGTTAATTTTTGTAGGATCTTTCTTTTTTCTTTTTCTTTTCCTTGATCAACATAGTTACCAGAATCATCAAACTCTTCTTGGTAACTCAACCAAAATACAATAGTTCTATTATTTACTGTCTCTTTTCCGTTATTATTGTAAACAACTTTATAATTTTCGTTTTTTTGATTGTCAAATTCAACACTTAGTACATCAACATATGTTCTTGAAATCATCTCCATTATTTTTTCTTTTTCCGTTCTATTTTCTAAATCAAAAGTTTTTAAAAGTTCAACGTCAGCTTCTTTTAATCTCTCTAGTCGGATGTTATTTCTTAAATACATGTATTTAGAGCTTAGATAGGATATATTTTGATAATAACTTTCTGTTGAATTTATATTTGTAAAAGAAGTTTTCGGTACACTAATTACATCCAAGTTTTTTAATGTATTATCGAGTTGTTCAATAGATAATTCATCCTTCAAAAACAAACTCAATGCTCTATTATATTTGTTTTGTAAATTTAAATATTTTAATGTTATGTTTTCTTCTGAAGAGGAGTACCCTTTACTATGAGCTTTCTTAAAATCAAAGTCAAAATCATTTTCTGGAACAAATTCATTAAATTTTTCAATCTGTATATCTCTACTTTCCATATTTTTTTCTCCTTTTTGATTCAATTTGAAACTAGTTATTGCTACAAAGAATATTGATACTACAACAAGGATACAAACAAGTACTTTTTTATTTTTCATAATCAATTACCTGAAAAGTAGCACGGTATCCTTTTGTTTCATAGTCACTAGGATTAATATAAAATTTTTCTCCCCACGATGAAACAATCAACTTTCCATCTTTCGTTTTCCCTGTCACCGTCATAGCATGACCGCCATTCGAGGTGTAATCGTTTCCTTTTGAATCTGTCATTTTAATAGGTGATACAGAAATAATGATAGATCCTTTACTATGGTACTGATCATAGTTTTCTATGTCTGCATTTATTGAAGATGTTCCTAAAAATCCTTCAGTATTTATAACGTTTACTTTAATTGAATGCTCTTTCATATAATTCTCGAATCTGTACTCTCTCATAGTAGCTGTAGTTCCAGCCCCTTCTGTGGAACTTGGATCTTCGTTATTATTGATTTTATCTTTTTTCCAGAATAAAATCCCTTCTGAATCGTGATTATCTTGACTTGCATATAAATCAGCAATTAAATAATTATAATTAATTGATTTTTCCCCATTTACAAGGTTATATAAAGGGAAACCAAATACTTTTTCAAAGTTTTTTTCTGAACCATCATAATAAGTTAAAAATGTATTGACTAGTGCTACATATCCACAACCTTCATTTTCTAATTTTTGTAAATAGTGCTTTATTTTCTTATCGGTCATATTCGGATAATAGTTCTTAATAATATCTGCAATTCTACTATCACCATCTTTGTAAGCTTCAAGTGGAGAACTCTGATTACCGCCATAAATACCTTTTTCTAAATAAACACCTGAAATTTTTTCTGTTTTATTATTTTTATTTCTTTGAAATTCTTTTATAAACATTGCCCAACCTAATTCAGAAGTAGATGGCACTACAAATGTTCCAGTTGCTGCACTCCATGCGGTTTTCGTTTGAGCTAACCCTTGATTCACAGCTTGTTGTAAAGAACTAATTTCTGAAAAAATACGAGGGGAACTAGCATTAAATGCCAATAGTTTGTGTAATTTTTCTTCTAATTCTTTTTTTACATTGCTATATAGTCCTATCATCATTGTATTTGTAGTTAACTGAAAAGTCTTGATTAAAGCAGGTGTGTCTCCTGACATCAATTCCGTTCTAATATTTTCAACTTGACTAAGTAATCGATCTGCTTGTTGAATTTTTTCTTCCAATTCTGCTTGTTTCAAATCGCCACTGTCTACTTGTGCAGTATAGTCTTCTGGAAATTTTTTTACTGCTTGTTCTACTGCTTCAGACAATAATGTACCGCCTTTTGCTAATGGCAACAGAACCAAAGAATAATAAGATTTTGCAGAATCATAGGCTTTACCTGTGAGAAACGGTGCATTCAATACAAAATCATTAATGGCTTTTTGTACAGATTCATATCCTTCAACCTGTTGTTTACACATGGTACTCACGCTTGTTGCTTGACTTTTAGAATTAGATACATACATGTCAATGCTCATTTTCTTTCCTCCTGTTCTTCCAATATAACTCTTCGCTTTTCATAAGTAATATCTTCTAAATCTTGTTGAATTTTCTTCTTTTGTCTATGTATAACCTCTTCCGAATTTTCCAACTGAACCAACACTTTTCTTGATTCATGAGAGAATTCATCCATAGTAGATTCAAAAAAATAGGATTGATCATTTTTATGAAACATGTAACAACACTCCTCCAAAAATCGTTGCGCTTCATGGAAATGTTCTTGGTACTGCTCTTTAATTTGAGTAGTTTTTCTTGCTTCTTTACTGGTTATTTCCTCTGTTTCTAACAGATCATGTTCTTTGGCTCGTAACATTTTCCATTTGTCCATTAATGTAATCCTCCAAGAGATTGCAAGAAACGCTGTCCAACTTGTTGGTCTAATTCTTGGAAGCCTTCCGCAACACTTTGTAGGTTAGAAGAAGCAGATATTATCGCTTCTGCAACTTGTCTCGCCGTTTCTTGTGCTTGTTGGATAACTTCTTGCGCATTTGCATTTCCTAAAACAGTTGTTTGAGTATCATTTGTTACCGAAGTGGATTGAACTAGCTTGTCTGTTGCGCTTTTTAATGCGGTTGCTTTTTGATTTGCGCCGCCAAAATCGCTCTTTATACCTACCATAGTCATACCTCTTTTCATTTTTTCTTGTTTTTAGTATAACAAACTTTATTTAAAATATCATTAATTAGTTAAAAATAAAAAAACGTATAACATGAATTATACGAAAAGGGTTCTAACAATTTAGAATACAGTATTTAATTTTTTTTAGTAGACCTAGAAGATTTTGATTCAATTCGGCTCTACGTCAAATGATGTTGATGGTTTTTTTCAAGAGAATAAAACTGATTTGGTTTAGGCAGTTTGAGAGGGAACTCCCAAACTGCTTTTTGCGTGGTGCGACAAATAAGTAAAATTATTCGTCTTAGACTGGAAAAACTACTGTAACCAAAAGCAATGCGTTTTAAGGTTTTGATTTTGTTGATGGTTCCTTCCAGCGGGCCGTTGGAGTAAGGCAATTGGAACGTATTGGCAATCCGATGTTTGTGCTTTTCAAGGCACGGACGCTGTTTTTAGCTCTTCTGATACTTGTTTTAGCGTATATAACAACGCTTCAAAGGAGGCATATGGGTTTCTATTTTTTTTATACAAAATAGGTGTTGATGAGATTTACTCATCAATACTATAAATTATACAGTCTAACTAAAAAAGTAGAAAGTTCAAAAAACTGAACTTTCTACTTTTTAGTTAGACTGCATCAATCCCGCGTTCACCTGTCCGAATCCGGATGCATTCATCTAAAGTTGTCACGAATATTTTGCCATCGCCAACTTCACCTGTTCGACAGGTTTCAATAATAATATCAATCACTTGATCAACTGTTTCAGAAGTGACAACTAATTTAATCTCAACTTTAGGAACGAGATTAATAATGACTTCATTGCCACGATAGTATTCTTTCCAACCTAATTGTTTCCCAAATCCCAAAACTTGCTGAACCGTCATTCCGGTAATATTTGCCTCTGAATGTAAGGCTTGTTTTAAAGCTTCTAATTTTTCTTCTCGAATAATCGCTTCAATTTTTTTCATTTTAATTAAACTCCTTTCTATGAATTTTAAGAATCCATTCCCATAAAGGTTGGATAAGCACTTTCATCATGTTCAACAAGATCAAGTCCTAAAACTTCTTCATTGTCTGTCACACGCAATGGCATAAATTGTTTTAGAATGAAAATAATAATCAATGATGCAATGGCAGCGAAAGCAATTGTTATGACAATACTAATCACTTGAGCAACAAACAAGCGTGTTTCGCCATAAATTAAGCCATCCCATTTAGCAACATCATTAATCGAACTTTTTGCAAAGATGCCAGTTGCAATTCCACCCCAGATTCCACCTAATCCATGACAACCAAAAGCATCTAAAGAATCATCTAAGCCCCATTTATGCTTTAATTTTGAAATAAAGAAGAAGCATAAAGGACTGACAACTGCACCAATAATGAATGAACTCCAAATAGGGACGAATCCAGCTCCAGGAGTAATTGCAACTAGACCGACAACAGCTCCAGTGATAGCTCCCATTATAGTTGGTTTTCCTTGAGTAATTTTTTCAATGAACATCCAAGAAAGCATCGCTGTTGCAGCAGCAGTATTTGTTGTTAACAAGGCATGAACGGCTAATCCGTTAGCTCCTAGACTACTTCCAGCATTAAAACCAAACCAGCCAAACCAAAGTAAGAAAGCTCCTAAAATGACAAAAGGAATATTGTGAGGACGGTAGTTTAAGCGACCAAAATCACGTCGTTTTCCTACTACAATCGCCAAGACTAATCCTGTAACTCCTGAACTAATATGAACCACATTTCCACCAGCAAAATCAACTGAGCCGATTTCAGCTAAGAAACCACCTTCGCCCCAAACCATATGTGCCATTGGATAATAAACGACTACTAGCCAAATTGCAATAAATACAAAAAATGTAGAAAATTTCATTCGCTCAGCAACTGCACCATAAATCAATGCTGGTGTTATAATTGAAAACATCATTTGAAATGCTGCAAAAAGTGTTTCTGGTATAGTAGCTGAATAAGTTGGATTTGGACTACTAGACACTCCATTAAAAAATAGATTATTAAAATTTCCAATAAAGCCACCAATATTTCCCCCAAAAGATAGGCTATAACCAACTGCAATCCATAAAACTGAAGCTAAACCACATGTAAATAAAACGGACATCATCGTATTTAATGTATTTTTCCGCCTTACCATTCCGCCATAAAAAAAGGCTAGACCAAGAGTCATTAGGAAAACTAATGCTCCACATAATAGAATAAATGCTGTATCCCCTGTATCAATCATCCAAACACTCCCTTGTTATTTTTTAGAAGGTTTTACTTCTATTTTTAGAATTCTAGCATCTTGAATTGGTATAGTCTATCGATAAGTTAGGATTTGATGAGAAAAAATAAAATTTGTAACAATATAAGTGATGTTTTATAACATGGATAGGTTGTGTTTTTTTGTATGAACTAATTTATACAAGAAATAAAGCAATGAAGAAGCGTAGGCTATCTAATTTTTAAATAAGTTTGTGAAAAAATAAAGTTATTTAATAAGGAGCAAAGGAAAAACTGAACTTAAATTCTCATTCTATAACTTGTTTGTTGATTTTAAGTAAAGAAAAGTAATAGAGAAAATAGTGAGATTTAAAATAACATTAAAATTTAAGTTGTATAGTAAAGGGTTTTACCTATGATGTCGGCACTTTGATTTTATTGGCGAATAATTAGAGTTATTTTTAAAAAGATTGTTCGTTATTAGAATGTGAAATTCTTGTAAAAACCCTATCATTGATTGATAATTTCACGAACTTAATTTATAATAACTTTGGGCCTAAAATTTTAGGTTACAATATAAGTGTCTTTAGGAGGATATATAGTCAATGAAAAACTTTAAAAAGTTATTTCTAGTAGGTTTAGGTTTAACATTAGCTGTAACATTAGCAGCTTGTGGTGGAGGAAGCAATGATAGTAAAAAGGAAGAAGCATATGTTCCAAAAGAATTAAAGGTACAGTTTGTTCCTTCTCAAGCAGCTGAAACATTAGAAGCAAAAGCAAAACCATTAGAAAAATTACTTTCAGCAGAATTAGGAATTCCTGTTAAAGTAAGCGTTTCGACTGACTATAATACAATTATTGAAGCAATGGCATCAAAACAAGTGGATATCGGTTTCTTACCACCTAATGCATATGTAATTGCACATGAACAAAATAATGCAAAAGTGTTATTGCAAGCACAACGTTACGGTATTTCACAACCAGGCGGTAAAAAGACAGATAGTTTAGTAGATTCTTATAAAGCAATGATTGTTGTTAAAAAAGGTAGCAATATTAAAGACCTTAAAGATTTAAAAGGCAAAAAAATTGCAACACAAGATGTAACATCTTCAGCAGGATACGTTTGGCCAGCAGCTGAAATGAAAAAAGCCGGTGTTGATATTGAGAAAAATAATATTACGACCGTTCAAGTAAAAGGACATGATCAAGCGATTCTTTCAGTTTTAAATGGTGATGTTGATGCAGCCTTTATTTTTGAAGATGCACGTAATAACGTTGTAAAAGATGTTCCTACTATTTTTGATCAAGTTGAACCAATGTACTTTACAGAACCAATTCCAAATGACACAATTACTGCTCGTGGCGATATGAGTGAAGAATGGAATAAAAAGATTCAAGATGCTTTCATTAAAATCGGTGAATCAAAAGAAGGTAAAGCAATTGTGTCAGCAATTTATACACATGAAGGTTATGTAAAATCTAAAGATAGTAATTTTGATATCGTTCGTGAGTATGCAAAAGAAGTTGGTCAATAAAAATAAAATAAAATTGTTCGATTTAGTTAATTAATAAAGTAAAATAGGTCCCTTTTATAAAGCCTCTGACGCTAGTTTTATGAAAACAAGTTAGAGAGATACCTATGATAGTTTGCTAAAAGGATTATCCTAGTCTGTGACTAGTGATAATCTTTTTTTATGCAAGATAGTCTGAAATAAATTGTATGAGTAAGTTTAAGGAATTAGTAGAAATCTACTGATTGATAGCAGAGAATTTGTTATAATAGTTTTGGCTGTTCGCTTAAGTTGTTCATTTAATAAGACGAGTTGATAGTAGCGGCAGAATTCTAGCCGGAAAAATAATAGAGAAAAGATGGGGGATTACGTAGAATGGCATCCAATGCATCAATTATTTCATTTAAGAATGTAAGCAAGGTTTATCCTAATGGTGTACAAGGATTGAAAAATCTAAATATTGAGATTAAGAAAGGTGAATTTGTCATTGTAGTTGGTCTTTCAGGAGCTGGAAAAAGTACCATGCTTCGTTCAATCAATCGCCTTCATGAAATTTCTCAAGGTGATATTCAAATTGATGGTCAATCAATAACACATGCAAAAGGCAAAAATTTACGTTTAATTCGTCGCGATATTGGCATGATTTTCCAAAGTTTTAATTTAGTTAAACGTTCTAGTGTTTTACGAAATGTGTTAACAGGACGTGTGGCTTATCATTCAACGTTTAAAACTATGTTTGGACTGTTCCCTAAAGAAGATAAAGAAATGGCTTATAAAGCTTTAAAACGTGTGAATTTAGCCGAGAAAGTATATACGCGTGCAGATGAACTTTCTGGTGGACAACAACAACGGGTATCAATTGCTAGAGCATTAAGTCAAGAGCCAAAAATCATTTTAGCAGATGAACCAGTTGCTTCATTAGACCCTTTGACAACAGCTAAAGTAATGGACGATTTAAGAAGAATTAATCAAGACTTAGGAATTACTATCGTTGTCAATCTTCATTCAGTTGAGCTTGCTCGTCAATATGGAACTCGTATTATTGGTTTGCGTGACGGCGAAGTAGTTTTTGACGGACCTGTGGCTGAAGCGACAGATGAAACATTACGTGGTATTTACGGTGAAAAAATTCTTGAAGCAACTGAGGGGGCAGCTGTATGAACACAAAGCCCGACTTATTGCCAAAAGGAAAAAGTAAATTAAAAAATGTCATTTGGTTGGTGCTTTTTATTATTGCTTTTACTTATAGTGCCAATTTATCTGGTGTGAATCTATCACAACTTTTTTCAAATGGTAGTCAAATGACTGTTATTTTAAAGAAGATGGCTCAACCAGATTGGAGTTACACAGAAGTTGTCATTGAACCGTTACTAGAAACAATTCGGATGGCTATTTTAGGCACAACTTTTGGGGCGCTGGTGGCCTTACCCTTCTCATTATTAGCTGCTCGTAATATCATTAAGAATAAAGTAGTTAATGGAATTTTACGTTTTATTTTAAATATTATTCGGACGATTCCTGATTTAATGTTAGCTGCTGTTTTTGTTGCAATTGTTGGGATTGGACCAGTTGCTGGGATTATTACCTTATCTATTTTCTCTTTTGGGATGATTTCAAAGTTATTTTATGAAGCGATTGAAACGATTGATGACGGACCTGTTGAGGCCTTAACAGCTTCAGGTGCAAATAAAATGCAAATCATTCGTTATGCAATCTTTCCTCAAGTAAGTAGTCATTTTTTCAGTTATTTATTGTATGCTTTTGAAATCAATGTGCGTGCGTCAACCGTTCTTGGTTATATCGGTGCGGGTGGGATTGGGATTTACCTACAGCGTTCATTGAGTCAATTTAGATACGATCGAACTGCGATTATTGTATTAGTTATTTTTGCAGTCGTATTAGTCATTGATACGATTAGTAACAAGTTAAGGGAGAGATTACTATAATGTTACCGACTCAACCAAAGAAAAATAGATACAAAACAATCGCCCTTGTTGTTATTTTAGCCCTTGTTTATATTTGGGCATTTGCAGGAACCCCTTTTGAAGGAATAAAAGACACGGCATGGACAGTAACAAAATCAATTTTGAATGGATTATTTCATCCAGATTGGTCTTATGTTTATACAGGTGATGGTGAAGATTTAATTAGTATGTTAATTCAAACAATTGCAATTGCATTCTTAGGAACCTTTATTTCTGCAATTTTAAGTTTGCCATTTGCTTTCTGGGCAGCTCGTAATAAAAAAAGCAATCGTGCTATTTCAACAAGTGGAAAATTTGTTTTAACAGCGATTCGGACATTTCCAGAAATTGTATTAGCCATTATGTTTATTAAAACTGTTGGGCCTGGTTCTTTTGCTGGGGTGTTAGCTGTCAGTATTCACTCCATTGGAATGTTAGCAAAACTTTACAGTGAAGCGATTGAAAATATGGATCAGGGTCCAGGGGAATCAGTGACTAGTGCTGGTGGGAATAAAGTGAATGTTTTATTCTTTGCTACTTTACCTCAATTAGTTCCTGAGTTTATCTCGTATACCTTATATCGTTTTGAATTAGCTGTTCGTTCGGCTTCAATTCTAGGGATTGTTGGTGCTGGAGGAATTGGGACACCGATGATTTTTGCAATTGATGCGCGTTCATGGGATCGTGTAGGAATTATTTTAATTGGTATTATTGTAATGGTTACATGTATTGATTTGATTTCTGGAACCTTACGTAAACGATTAGTGTAAATTAAATTATGAAAGAAAGCCAAACATATTTTGTGTTTGGTTTTCATTTATACAAAATCAAAAAAGTGAAATGAGGGAATCAATATGGAATTAACAATTTTAGCAACAAGCGATGTACATGGATATATTGAACCAAGTAATTTTAGTAGTCGCAATCAGAATCTACCTTTTGGATTAGCTAAAGCTGCCACAGTCATTAAGGCAGAACAAGAAAAAGCTGTTGGACCTGTTATTCTAATTGAAAATGGAGACTTTATTCAAGGATCGCCATTAAGTTACTATATTGCAAAACGTCGTGCTAAAGAAGATCCAACGCCATTAGTTGCGGGTTTAAATACGATTCAATATGATGTAGGAATATTAGGGAATCATGAGTTTAATATGGGCTTAGCATACTTAAATCAGGCAATTCAAGCTGTGAATCATCCTGTTATTTGTGCCAATATTTTAAATGAAGCAGGGGAACCAGCTTTTGGGAAAGCCTATCAGATTATTGAAAAAGAAGGCGTTAAAATAGCCATATTAGGTTTGACGACTGCCTATATCCCTAACTGGGAGCATCCAAATCATATTAAAGGCTTGACCTTCAAAAGTATTGTGGAAACAGCTAAAGAATATGTTCCAAAACTGCGCCAATTAGCGGATATCGTAATTGTTAGTTACCATGGTGGGTTTGAAAAAGATTTGGTGACAGGTGAGGCAACTGAAGTTCTAACTGGCGAAAATGAAGGCTATGACTTAGTGACTGAAATTGCTGGAATCGATGCACTAATTACTGGACATCAGCATCGGGTAATTGCAACTAAAGTAAACAATGTACCAATTATTCAACCAGGTTTTCGTGGAGAATATGTGGGAGAGATTAAGCTATCAATCGAAAAAACAGCAACAGGTTATCAGGTAGTTAGCAGTGAAGCCGAATTATTGGCTACTGGTGATGCAACGCCTGATTCTACGATTATGACACAAATTGCCCCAATAACAGCAGAGATAGAAGATTGGTTAGATCAGCCTTTAGGGAAAGTTGAAGGAGATATGACGATTAAGGATTCAAATCAAGCGCGTATTTATGAACATCCCTATGTTGAGTTTATTCAAAAAGTTCAGATGGAAGCGAGTGGTACTGATATTTCTGGAACAGCATTATTTAATAATGAAGGAACGGGTTTTAATAGTGTGATTACAATGCGAGATGTTGTAACGAATTATATTTATCCAAATACGCTAGCTGTTTTACGTGTATCTGGAGCAGATTTGAAAGCTGCATTAGAGCGTTCTGCCTCATTTTTCCAAGTAGAAGCTGATGGTTCGATTGGGGTTAATCCAGCATTTGTTGATCCTAAGCCTGAGTATTACAACTACGATATGTATGAAGGTATTGAGTATACAATAAACGTGAAGAAACCAATTGGTGAACGAATTGTTGCGTTAAGTTATCATGGCAATCCAGTTCTTCCAACAGACAGCTTTGAGGTGACAGCTAACCAGTATCGCGCAGTCGGTGGTGGAGATTATGCGATGTACGATGCAAGTAAAATTATCCGAGAAGTTCAAATTGATATGACTGAATTGATTGCAGATTATTTAGTGAAACATCCTGTGATTCAGGCGACAGCTAATCAAAATTTTAAGGTAATGATAGACTAAAAAATAGAGCGATTGTATGCAATGTGTTGAGGTTGCTGCAATCGTTTTTTATGTGTTCTTAAATGAATTCTATGTTTTTTATGCTATAGTTATAACGGTAAAAAAAGCAATATAGTTTAAATAAAAATAAGAGCAGTAAAGGTAGGCGTATTTAATGGAAGAACGTAAAGTGAGTTGGTTGGAGTTATTTTATGATTTGATATTTGTAGTAGCAATTTCATCAACAACCCATTTGTTATTAGAAATAGAAAAAGAACCGCAGCGAATGTTTTTGATCATGGGAGAGTATTTATTAATGGTTGTACCTTTGTGGTGGGCGTGGGCAGGAGAAACGATGTTTTTAAATCGGTATGGTTTAATTATTAAGAAACCTGCGTTATTTATGTTTGTGCAAATGCTATTTATGTTACTTATGACAGCTAGTTTTAATTTGAATTTTGATGCAACGTATCCGACATTTTTGATCGGGTATATCGGGATTAGATTTAGTACGATTTTACAATATTATTCTGTCCAACGTTGTTTAGAAGATGAAAAAAGTCGAAAGGTAGTTAAGTTATTACGTAATTATTTTACAATGACCATATTGATTAGTAGTTCATCTATTTTCTTTGATGGGTCTTTACGTTATTTTATTTTATTTTTAGGCATGTTTTTAGATATTGTGATTCCTTTATTCAATCACAATCGTTTAAATTCTGCACCTGTTGATGTTGCACATTTAGCAGAACGTTTGGGATTGTTTACGTTAATTACTTTTGGGGAAACGGTTGTTGCTTTAATTGGGATTTTGACTGGGAAAACCAATCATATTGAAACTTTACTTTATGTAGGCTTGTCTTTTTTAGTGATTATTTTAATATGGTGGTCATATTATGATCAAATGGATGATGTTATCGATAAAGAGCAAGAAACAAATGGTCAACTTTTGTTATATAGCAATTTATTTTTACTATTAGCTGTTACTTTTTTTGCAGCAGCCTTGCATTTAGGTGCTCAGCAACATGTTCAACCTAAAGTCTTAGTTCATTTGTTTTTCATGTCTTTCTTTTTGTTCTATAGTGTCAAACATTTTATTTTTAATCGACATCGTAAAGGTGAAATTGAAAGGAAAATGATTAAGCGAATTCTACTTTTAGGAAGTTTGATTATCGGAATGTATTTGCTAGCATTGATAGTGCATCCATCTGTTTTAATTATCTTAATTTGTCTAGCTGTGTTATCTTTGTTAGACAATCAACTTCGCTATCAATTTTAAGTAGATCATTAGCTGTTTGTTAGGCGTTTTTGATACTCTTTTTCAGTATTTTAAGGTAAACTAGAGTTATAAAAAGAAAACCATTTTAATAAATACGGCTAAGGGGTGTTTTCATGGAGCAACAGTATAAACAGATTCTTGTTGGTGTGGATGGATCTGTAGAATCAGAAACGGCTTTTAGGAAAGCTCTACAAATTGCCAAACGTAATCAAGCGAGTTTGCTTTTAGTTCATGTTGTGGACACTTTAGGTTTTCAAAGTATTTCAGATTATGAAGGGTTAATTACGGATAATGTGATGGATCAAGTGAAAGAGAAAATGGACGAGTATAGCATTTTTGCGGAGCGAATGGGTGTTGAAAATGTAACAGCCTTGATTATGAATGGTTCGCCTAAACTATTACTTGCTAAGGAAATTCCAGCAGAGCATCAGACGGATTTAATTTTACTAGGTGCTACCGGCTTAAATGCTGTGGAACGATTATTTATGGGCTCTGTTTCACAATATATCATCCAAAATGCTAGTTGTGATGTATTAATTGTCCGAACAGACTTAGAAAATCAAGCAATCACCCACCAGGAAAATTGGAAATAAACTTAGTTGTAAATCGAATGGAGGAAATTAGAAATGACTCAAGAATATCAACGTATTTTAGTAGCAATTGATGGTTCCAAAGAAGCTGAACTAGCTTTTCAAAAAGCTGTTCAAGTGGCTCTTCGTAATCATTCAGCTTTACTTTTAGTTCAAGTAATTGACCCGATTGTTTTTCAAAGTTATGCAGGATCAGAGGAATTAATGACAGAGCAGATTGTGCAAGAAGTTAGTCAGCAAGTGAAACAAACGATGGAAGAATACTTAAAAGTAGCGAAGGAACAAGGTGTTACAGATGTTCGTTATACGATTGAATATGGTTCGCCTAAGCATAAAATTGCGAAGGAACTAACAGAAGAGCAACAGATTGATTTAATTATGATTGGTGCAACTGGACTAAATGCATTGGAACGTTTCTTTGTTGGTTCTGTGTCAGGTTATGTTATTCGTGAGGCTAGTTGTGATGTTTTAGTTGTTCGCACGAATTTGGACAATCAAGGGTATTCTGAAGAACAGTAAAAATAAGCCTGATACGTTGAATAAGAACGTATCAGGCTTATTTTTAATGATTGGTGAGTTGATTTCCAACTGCTTTTGCTAAATATTCAATCGTATATAAGGCTGGAAGTTGTGAAGTAATATCAGCTGTGTTTTTTATTTCTCGTGTAATATAATAAGGAATATTTACATCCGATAACTGTGCCACCGTTGATTTAGAGCTATTTGTAATTGATAAAACCGCACTTTTACTAAAATTTAAATGACTAATATAATCAATAATTTCAGGTGTCTCGCCATTGACGGAAAGAGCGACGATGCAAACTTTATCAGATAAAGTTTCGGATAAAAAATCAACTGGATGATTAGAAGGATCTTCAATGTGAAGGGCCATATTAAAAATAGAAGAAAAGTAAAGGGAACCGTAGAGTGCCATAACATTTGAAGCACCTTCTCCAATAAATAAAATCAATTCTTTGCCTTTTAAAAGTTCCACCGCTTCTTGGATTTTACTTTGAAAAAAAGGCTCATTTGTCCGATGTAAAAAATCAATATAAGTGGTTTCATCAATAATATGAGAAGTTGTTTGCAGTTGATGCTGTTCTTTTAAGTAGATTTGGAGCTTGATCCGAAATTCTGCAAAACCTGTACAATCAAAACGTTTGCAGAAACGTAGAATACTTGTTGTACTCGTGTGAGTGGCATCTGCTAAGTCTTTAATCTTCATTTCAGTAACAGCCTCGGAATGTTCAGCGATATATTTATAAATAGCTAAATCAAATGAGGTTAAATCAGGTGTTTTATCAAGAAAGAGCATGGTGTTTTAACCTCCTAAAGTATCTTTAAATTTACCATACACTTTTTGCTCGAGACTGTCTACTATAGAGTAAAATAAAGAAGCTAAACGAGTTAGCTTCTTTATTTCGTTAAGCTGAAACAGTTGATTCTTCCAAATGAGTGGTATCTGCTTCTTTGTTTGATTTATCTTCATTTTGAAGCATTTGTTTTTCCGCAATTTTGAAGAACGGGAAGTAAACAGATACTGCAATAACCATCTCAATCGCTGACCAAACGCCTGCACGCCAATCCCAACCAGTTGCCATGAGAGGACCGATAATTGGTGGCATGGTCCAAGGAACCATTGTCACAGGGCGAGAAATAATACCAAAATACATTAATAGATAAGAAGCAGATGCTAAAATAACGGGTACAATAGTAAATGGAATCAGCATTAATGGATTCATTACAATTGGAAAACCGAAAATAACCGGTTCGTTGATTTCAAAACATGCTCCTGGGAAAGCAATTTTTCCTAGTTCTTTATAGGTAGCGCTTTTTGAGCGTAGCATTAAGAGGACTAAGCAAAGTGTTGCACCAGTTCCGCCAACATTCACAAAAAGACTTGAAAAGCCTGATGCAGTAATATAAGGAAGTGGTTCGTGAGCAGCGTAAGCTAAGGCATTTGCTGTTAAAAATTGAATGAAAATTGGATCTGAGACACCTTCTAATGTCATATCTCCATGAATTCCAGCAGCCCATAAAAGTGAAACTAAGATGGTATAAATAATAATACCTGGTAGGCTGTTTAAGGCAAATAAAAGTGGTGAGAAAATCATTTGAATAAAGGCATTTACATCAAATCCAAGAGGAACTCGGACGACCCAGAAAGTTAGTAAAATAACAACTGCAGGAATTAGTGAAATAAAAGAATTTCCTACAGCTTCAGGAACGCCATCTGGCAAACGAATCACGATATTACGTTTAATAAAGAAACGTAGAATTTCAACTGAAATAATTGCAGAAATAATGGCTGTAAATAAACCAGAGGAGCCAAAATTTGTTGTATCTAATGTATAGTTGTTATCAAATTGAGTAATAACGAAAGCCATAAAGGAGAGCGTTGCTCCAGATATAGGATCCAATTCGTAGCTCTTACTTAATTCATAACCGATGCCAATAGTCGCTAGGACAGCCACCATGCCAAAGGAACCGTTAACAGCTACACTAATCATTCCTTCATAAGGGGCAACAAAGTTAATCCATGGATCAATTGGAATATTCCCTAAAATCAAGAAAATACTGCCCGCAATAATTGCAGGTAATGTAACAACTAAACCATTACGAATAGCTACTAAGTAACGCAAATTTGCTAGCTTTGTTAATGGTGGAATAAGTTTGTTTTGTAAAAAGTCCATAAATTTATTCATTATAATCTCCTTTTTTATCAATAGTCTTTCCCGGGTAAACAGAGTATAACGTGGTTTTGCATCATAAGGAAAGGGGTTTCATGAATTCGGGTACGCTTATTCGGTAGTTGTGATTTGTTTTTTGCGAGTAACACTGCGATACATTTTATATCGTTAACGTGTTGTTACTTAAATGGAACGAATTTTTAATTACTGTTATCGGTTCCAATCTGAGGAAAAGCCCTTTATTTTTACTAAAATAGATTTATACTAAGTGGGAAGTTAGAAATAAACGAAACTTATTGGAGGCTGAAAGTAATGAAAAAAAACTTAAAAATTGTAACAATTGGTGGCGGATCAAGCTACACGCCTGAACTTGTTGAGGGATTTATTAAACGTCATGCTGAATTGCCCTTAACAGAATTATGGTTAGTTGATGTAGAAGCAGGGGAAGAAAAACAAAGAATTGTTGGCGAAATGGCTCGTCGTATGTTTAAAGCTGCAAACATTGATTGTGAAGTTCATTTAACTTTAGATCGTAAGACAGCCCTAAAGGATGCTGATTTTGTCACAACACAGTTACGAGTAGGACAACTAGATGCACGTATTTTAGATGAACGTATTCCGTTAAGTCATGGCATGATTGGACAAGAAACCAATGGAGCTGGTGGTATTTTTAAAGCGTTAAGAACAGTACCAGTTATTTTAGATATTGTGGAAGATATGAAAGTTCAATGTCCCAATGCTTGGTTAGTCAATTTTGCCAATCCTGCTGGGATGGTAACAGAAGCTGTGTTGCGTTACGGAAACTGGGATAAAGTGGTTGGTTTATGTAATATTCCAGTTAATGCTGAAGTAGAAGAAGCGGCTATTTTAGAACGTAAACAAGAAGAATTATTCTTCCAATTTGCTGGAATCAATCATTTGCACTGGCACACAGTTGTTGATAACAAAGGCGTTGATTTAACGGATGAATTAATTTCAAGAATGTATGGTAAGAATTCAGATAACAAGAGTATCGTTGCTAACATTAAAGACAATAATATGATTTTTGAGCAAATTGAAAACTTGCATATGGTTCCATGTCCTTATCACCAGTATTACTATATGACAGATGAAATGTTAGCTGATGAGTTAGAAGATTTTAAAAATAATGGAACTCGTGCTGAAAAAGTTAAAGAGATTGAGAAAGAATTATTTGAACTTTATAAAGATCCTCAATTAGATTACAAACCAAAACAATTAGCCGAACGTGGTGGTGCTCGTTATAGTGATGCCGCTTGTAACATTATTAATTCAATTTATAACGATAAACGAATGATTATGACCGTTAGCACGAGAAATAATGGAACAGTTACTGATTTACCAACTGATTCAGCAGTTGAAGTGACCTGTATGATTACTGGAAATGGTCCAGTTCCTTTCCAATTTGGTAGCTTTCCACCAGCTGAACGTGGTTTATTGCAATTAATGAAATCAATGGAACAATTAACAATTGATGCTGCTGTAACAGGTGATTATGGAACATTACTACAAGCCTTTACGGCAAATCCCTTAATTACTAGCGGAAATGGTGCAAAACAAGTGATGGACGAATTATTAGTAGCACATAAACAATATTTGCCACAATTTAACTAATATTTATTAAAAGCTTAGGAGATACCTGTTAAAATAGGTGCTTCTAAGCTTTTTTAGTGAACCGTTTTCTCAGTCGAAAGCCCGATTGTCTTTCATGGTGACAACAAGTAAACTTAGGCATATTAAGAATTAGTTGCTAATTAGTATGATAAATAAATAGAATTTTTGTAGAGGTAAAGGAGTGGATAAAATGGCGATTCAAGCTATTTCAGAAAAGAAATTATTTAATTTACTAGATTGGGCCTATGAGAAGGTTTTAAATGGAACATTGCCTGGTATGGTTTCCGCTGAAAAGTTAGCACAAGATTATTTAGCCAAACATCAGACGGTGGAAAAAAGCGCAGCAGCTTTAATTCGTACGCAAAATAGTAAGAGCATGGCCACAGGATTTGCGACAAATTTAGGTGGTTTAATTACATTGCCAATTTCAATTCCAGCGAATATATCGACCGTTATTTTGATTCAGTTGCAAATGATTGCGGCTATCGCTGTGATGGGCGGCTATGATTTGAAATCAGATCAAGTGCGAAGTTTTGTCTATCTTTGCTTGCTAGGAACAAGTATGACAGAAGTAGTGAAATCAACAGGAGTAAGAGTTGGAAATCAAGCCGCTTTAGCTGGGATTCATAAAATTCCAACAGCAACTATTATTCGTTTAAATCAAAAGGTAGGCTTCAAATTGGTCACAAAATTTGGGGAACATGGAGTGGTGAGTTTATCCAAATTAGTTCCAGTAGCAGGTGGCGTGATTGGTGGTTCTATTGATGGGATATCAACAAATATCATTGGGAAGAATGCCTATCGTATTTTTATTGCCGATGAGAAGAAAGTGACAGGCAAAAAAATGCAGTTTTTTTCTAAAAAATAATCGATTAAGTTATTTTTGCACTCAGTAAGTATGGATCTAGTTAAAGAAAGAGGAAGAGTTGGGAAGCGGCATCTTCTTTCTTTAGTTTTTTTAATAGAACGATTGTTTAAATGAGAAAACTCTTGTATACTGTTCATATAGTTTTAATGATACATAACAGTTAAGGAGGTGAAAGAACAATGGTGAAACGTGTGATTCAAGCAATAGTAACGAATTTTACTTTAATTTTTTTAAGCTTTTGTCATGCAATTATTTCCGTATTTTCAAGTCAAGGGGTGGAGTTTGCCCAAAAAGTGACTTTAAAATTAGAACTAAACACCATTGAGGCTTTCATCAATTAACGAAACGAATCCTTTGTTTGTGATGCAAAGATAGAGTAAAGCCTATGATTGGATAAATCTAGGCTTTTTTTGTGGTTTGAATTGCTGAAGTGGTGTTTACAAAGGAGATAGGAAAATGGAACACCAAAAGAAGTTGTTAAAAAATATTCAGTTAAATTATTATTTTAGTTTTTTTATAAGCTTTGGAATTACTAGTATGTGGGTGCTGTACTTAGCATACAAAGGAATGAGTTTGTGGGAGATTGGGTTGATTGAAGGGATTTTCCATGGCAGTAGTCTGCTTTTTGAAATTCCATCAGGAGCAATAGCGGATACGTATGGATTACGTAAAACGTTAATTGTGGGACGCTTGTTTGCAATTTTAAGTGGCTTATTATTGATTTTTGCTTCCAGTTTTTGGCTTTTATCATTAGGTTTTGTTTTATCTGCATTATCGTATAATTTAAATTCAGGAACAAATGAAGCATTGGTTTTTGAAAGTTTAAAGGCAAATTCAATTGAAAAAACTTATTTAACAGTAGCTTCTAAAATGAATATGGTTTATGAAATTTCTAGTACATTTGGAATTATAGTAGCTGGTGTCTTGTTAGACAGTTATTTTGAAGGAGTTTATCTTGTTCAGATTGCTTTAGCTATTCTTTCAATTGTTAGTGTATTTAGAATGATTGAACCGCCAACACCTAAAAATAGTGAAAAGAAAGAGCGGATTCGTTATCGTGATACTTTAAAAGAAGCCTATAATATTTTGAAAGGGAATCTTGAATTAGTTTATTTAATGGCGTTCTTTGCTATTTTAGAAGGCGTTGCAGCAACATTCTTTTTCTACTTTCAATCTTATTTAGATGATTTAAAGATGCCTGGTTACTTTATTTCATTATTAGTTTTTATTTCTTGTTTGTTTCAAGCAACAGGATCTAAATGTGCGCCACAGATTGAAGGCAAATTAGGTAAAAAAGGTATTTTATTTTGGATGCCTATTACGCTAGCACTACTATTATTGGCAGCTGGTTTGGCTTCATTCCCTTTGATTTTAATATTTTATGTTGCGATTAATACATTAGTAGCCATCTTGGCACCAATTGCTAGTGATTATTTTAATCAATTAATTCCCTCAGAACAGCGCGCAACTTTAATTAGCGTTTCGAGCATGTTTTATAGTTTTGTAATGATTATCTTGTTTCCATTAATTGGTGGATTAGCAGAAATCATTCGTTTAAAAATGTGCTTTATTTTAATGGGCATTTTCTTGAGTGGCTTAGTTGTCTTCCAATTTTTCTTTACAAGACAGAAACAGCGTTAAGGAAATGAAAAAGAGAAATGAAAATCTAGCTGATTTTCATTTCTTTTTTTAGTTTGGAAAACGTAAAATATACGGAATTTCCTTTTTTGCAAGAGTTGTTTGAATTGCTAAATTTAAAGCAGTTGTACCTAATAATTCAACTTGATGATCCATTGAAGGAATATCTAAGACCTTGCCAATTGGTAAATTCTCTTCACCAATGATGAGTAAGTCTTGAGGCAGTATCAGTCCTTTTTTTTGAGCAAAATGATAGATACCAGCAGCAACCTCATCACCATTTGCATAAATTGCTGTTGGTGGGTTAGGCTGATTTAAAAAATATGCACCGGCCTTTAAGCCGTCTTCATAAGAATAGCAATCTTCCAAGAAATAGGCTGGTTTAGGATGAGAAAAAGTTTCTTCATAAGCTTGCATGAGTAACTTAGAACTAGTGCTTTTTGTCGTAGAACGTGGACTTGTAAAGGCAACTTGTTGGTGTCCAATTTCTTTTAAATAAGTAAAAACTTCTAAGTAAGAATTTAAACGATTACTGTAAGCTGCTGAAAATTCAGATAAATGCGTTTTTTCACACATGACAATTGTGCCGTACTTAGTGAATTCACGTAAAACCTCCCAAGAATTGACTTTTGAAGTAATAATCAGCCCGTCTACTCGTTTATTTTTTAGAAGATTTAAATGATTGAGTTCCTCTTCTTTGTGATAATTTGTTGGCAAAAGCATCAAGTTATAGTTATTTTGAATGGCAGCGGTCAGAATACCTTTCATCATTTTATCAAAAGTCGGATTGTTTGTGTAAGGCAGAATAACACCGATGACATTGGTTTTCCCAAGGCTTAAATTAATGGCATTTTGATTAGCAGTGTAATCTAGATCTTGAATAATTTTTGTGATAATTTCACGCTTTTCAGTAGAGACATAGGGATGATTGTTCAGTACTCGTGAAACAGTACTGACTGAAAAACCTGATAATTTTGCGATATCTCGGATACTAGTCATTAGAGAGAACTCCTTTTTATATAGTATGAACTAGATTTAGTATAACGTATTTTAAGATGGAATAGGATAGGAACTCATTGGTAAATTGCTTTTTAGTAATATTTGCCATTTAGTTGACATGAAACTAACAAATTGTTACAGGAAAATTTATGTTATACTTTTATTTAGTGCAAAGAAGCACAAATAAAAAGGGCAGTTGAAGGGAGATTTTATGAAGAAAAAACTAACAGTTGGTTTGATTGCGACAGTTTTTATGATTCAACCAATTCTTTTAAATGAAACAGCAAAAGCTAATACAGTAGATGATATCCATACAAAAGCAAAAGCTATTGAAGAAAAAAATAATGAGGTAACTAATAGAATAAATGAATCAGATGCATCTTTGCAAAGTTTAGAAGTTGAAAAAGCAACTTTAGAAACAGACGTAACAAAGTTGCAAGCTGAGATTGATACAATTATACTTAAATTACAAAAACAAGAAGAGAACTTAACAAAAACGGAAGAGCGTATGAAACAGCTAAAAGCTGAAATTGCTGTGTTAGAAGAACGGATTGAGCAACGTTCAGAGAAATTGGAAAATCAAGCACGTTATGTTCAAACAGACGGCGACGTGATGAATATTGCCAATGTAGTCTTAACAGCAGAAAATTTTTCAGATTTAATTGGTCGTGTTTCAGCTGTTTCAACATTAGTATCAGCCAATAAAAACATTGTTGTTGAACATGAAAAAGATCAAGATAGTTTAGAAGTAGCTGAAAAGTCAACACAAGTTGAAAAAGAAGCTGCCTTAACTATCAAAAATGAAATTGAAGTTGCTAAAAATAATTTATATGCACAAAAAACAGAACAAGATGATAAGATTGTTCAAATTGCTTCAAAATATAAATTAACAGAAACAGAAAAAAATAATTTAGTGGCTGAAAAAACGGTTTTAGCTAGTCAAGCAAGTAAATTAAGCAGTGATTTAAAAGCTGAAGAGGCTCGAATTACTGCAGAACAACAAGCGAAGATTGCAGCTGATTTACAGGCTGAAGCAATGAACGCTGCTGCGGCAGCGCAACAAGCGGCTGCTAACCAAAATACTACTACTAGCTCAGTTAGTGATGGCAGCAACTCAAATAATTCCGGAAGTACGACTGAAGGAGGATTTGTTCGCCCGGCAAACGGGTACGTGAGTTCACCTTTTGGTTATCGTAATGACCCATTTTCTGGTGCTCAAACGTTTCATAAGGGAATTGATATTGCTGGCGGTGGTTCAATTGTTGCCACAAAAGGTGGAGTAGTAGAGTATTCTAGTTATAACAATGGTGGCTATGGTTATTTAGTAATCATTGATCATGGTGTTGTCAATGGAATGAACTATAAGTCTTATTATGCACATATGGCAGCAGGTAGCTTAACAAAATCACCTGGTCAATCTGTTAGTCAAGGAGAGCAGATTGGGATTATGGGAACAACCGGTTCTTCTACGGGAGTTCATTTGCATTTTGAAATTCGTGAAAATAACAATCCAGTCAATCCAGCACCCTTTATCGGTTTATAAACAAAAGTAAGAGTGTCTAAATAGAAATGAGTGAATCTTGATGGAAACAATTCTTTCAACAAAGAATGATCGTGTTAAACAATGGAAAAAATTACAAACAAAAAAAGGTCGAGAAAAAAGTGGAACATACTTGATTGAAGGCTATCATTTATTGGATGAAGCTTTGAAAAATCAAGCTACTCTACTAGCGGTAATTATTAGTGAAGAGAACCAATCTAATAAGCTGCTGTTGAATGAAGACATTCCACAATTTATGATTTCAACGGAAATTGCGAAGCAATTAAGTGAAACAGAAACAAGTCAAGGTATTTTTGCTGTAATCAAAATGGTCAGCTTAACTAAAGAAAATCTTGATTTAACAAAACCTTATTTATTCTTAGATAATGTGCAAGATCCTGGTAATGTTGGGACAATGATTCGTACCGCAGATGCTGCTGGGTTTGGTGGGATTGTGCTAGGAAAAGGTTCTGTTGATTTGTATAATAGTAAGGTTTTACGTTCGATGCAAGGAAGTCATTTTCATTTACCAATTTTTCAAGAGGACTTGACGGATTGGTTCGCTTTGTTCAAAGAACATCAGATTCCGGTTTATGGCACAGAATTAAATGAAGCAGCAGCTAGTTATCAAACCATTTCACCAATGGATCGCTTTGCTTTAGTTATGGGAAATGAAGGCAATGGTATGAGTGAGTCGTTATTAAAGGCAACGACGAAAAATCTTTATATCCCAATTGCTGGTCAAGCCGAATCTTTAAATGTTGCAGTTGCAGCTGGGATTTTAATGTTCTCTTTGAAAAGATAACGGGAATTATTAAGGAATCGTTAAATTTTTTTAAATTTAGCTAAATTCTCTTCTAAATCGGAATGATTAGGAGTACAATATATAACAGTTAGATACTAACAGAAACAAGTAAGAATGAGAATTCTATTGGAAAAGGAAGTCGTTGCATGAGGGAAGCAAAATGGAAAACAGATACTGAATATCTTGGCTATATTAAAGATTTAGTTGAAACAGAAGAAGTACAAAAGCTTGCTGAATATACTCAGCATCACTTTACAACACGATTAGAACATTCAATTAGTGTTTCATACCGTAGTTATCGAATTGCTAAGAAATTTGGCTGGAATGCACGTTCAACAGCTCGAGCAGGTTTATTACATGATTTATTTTACTATGATTGGCGAGATACAAAGTTTGATGAAGGCACACATGCCTACGTCCACCCAAGAATAGCCTGTGAGAATGCAGAAAAATTAACACCATTGTCTGATTTAGAACGTGACATTATCATTAAACACATGTGGTTAGCAACAATTGCCCCACCTCGTTATAAAGAAAGCTATGTTGTAACATTTGTTGATAAATATTGTGCTTGTCAAGAAGTGGTTGTTCCTCTAATGGGAAAAGCTAAATCAAATGTAAAACGCAAATGGTCAAAATTAAAATTATCCGTTCAATAATAAATTGAGCTGATAATCAAAAAAATTAATAAGTAACGTTACTGGGGTTAAATTTTAAAACAGAAAAAATGATAAGAACTGTACCAACCTCCAAAAGTTAGTTTTTTTAAATCTAACTTTTGGAGGTCTTTTTGTATGGTAAAGTATAGCGCAGCATGATAGTCAAAATAGAAATTGTATAAGATTATTTAAACGAAGAAGAAGGCATTCTTTGTAGTCATAAAAATTAGTCTATTTGCTTCAAGCTGAATAGGATAGCGTTGCACGTAACAGCAGAGACGCCTAGTATGGGGAATAGGAGTGTTGCTAAATAGTTGAAAGAAATTTCTGATTCATTCAATGATTATTTACGTAAAGAGCCAGTTAGTTGAAAATGTTAGTTTAGCAATAATGTGTCAAAAATATTGATAAATTGTGACAGTTTTAGGATGGAAAGTGGATTGTAAGCTGTTTATTAAAGGATTCCAAATTTTTTTAAAATTTATCAAAAAAAAAGATTGACAAATAAAAGCAAGTTACTTATTATTTATAACCAAATGGTGATATAATAATGAAAAGAGGTGAAGGTTATGATGGAAGTGAAAACATGCGAAGAAAGACAAGCAACAATTTGCCCTAAATTTGAACAGACATTTTCAATATTAGGCAAAAAGTGGATGGGTCTAATTATTGATGTTTTATTGGAAGGACCGCAACGCTTTAAAGATATGGCAGCTAAAATACCTAGTGTCAGCGATCGCGTTTTAGTTGAAAGACTAAAAGAGCTTGAACAGTGTGGAATTGTTACACGTACAGTTTACCCAGATTCTCCAGTAAGAGTTGCCTATAGTTTGACTGAAAAGGGCGAATCATTAAAACCCGTTATGGATGAAGTTCAATGTTGGGCTGATAAATGGATTGGCTGTTGATTCAGGAGAAAGAATAGATTCTAAACAAAATATGAAGAGTGCTAAATTGACCATACTAAGTTAATTTAACACTTTTTTATTTTAAACTGAAGTTCACTAGTTTCAGTTAATGAAACTGAATTGAAATAAATAAACTGCTAGCATCTGGGAAGGATTCAATCAACCAGTCAAAAAAAGAGTCGTCTTTCTTTATAGCATGAAGGCTATTTTATAGACAGATAGGGTTATTTTGCTATTTTGAGACTTGACGTTTGCCGTTTTTTTTCGTATATTTAAATAGATGAAATTGAATAGTGTTATAAAACGATGATGGAAAAAAGTAATTTAGTTAAGCTCTAAAAAGAGAGTCAGTATCTTGTCTGAAAATACTGATTAGTAGCATCTGAATGAACAGTTCATTTCCTGAGTTGACTTTGGGATATTACAGCCGTGTGAGTGTAATGAAAAAAGTTCCGGCTTTTGCCGTTATCTAAATGAAGTGCAGTTCTTCTTAGTTAAGTAGAAGACTGAACAAGGGTGGTACCGCGATTAATTCAGACCTCGTCCCTTTTTTGGGAGAGGTCTTTTTGTCGTTTTTTAACTTAAAAAAGTTAAAAAGAAGCAGTAAAATTTGATTTAAAGGAGTAGAGAAAATGGATTTAAAAGCAAAAATTGACGCTTTAAAACAAGAAGCTTTAGCAAAAGTAAGTGATGCGAATAATCTAGAGGATTTGAATCAAGTTCGTGTAGCCTATCTAGGGAAAAAAGGACCTTTAACAGAGGTTTTAAGAGGTATGAAAGATCTATCAGCTGAAGAACGTCCTAAAGTTGGGGCTTTAGCTAATGTAGTTCGTGATGAAATTACAGCTGAACTAGAAGCGAAAAAAACAATTTTAGAAATGGAAAAAATGAATCAAGCATTAGCTGCAGAAGCCTTAGATGTGACTTTACCAGGAAAATCTGTTGCAGTGGGGCAACCACATGTCTTAACTCAGATTATTGAAGAAATTGAAGATTTATTTCTTGGAATGGGGTATTCAATTATTGAAGGTCCAGAAGTTGAGGAAGATCGTTACAACTTTGAAATGATGAACTTGCCAAAAGATCATCCAGCTCGGGATATGCAAGATACCTTTTACATCACAGAGGAAGTTCTACTAAGAACTCATACGTCACCTGTTCAAGCCCGTACAATGGAAAAACATGATTTTACAAAAGGACCTTTACGTATGATTAGTCCGGGACGAGTATATCGTCGTGATAGCGATGATGCGACACACTCACATCAATTCCATCAAATTGAAGGACTTGTTGTAGATGAGCATATTACGATGGGGGATTTAAAAGGAACCTTAGAAGTATTTGCGAAGCAATTGTTTGGTGAAGATCGTGAAATCCGTTTACGTCCTAGTTATTTCCCATTTACAGAACCATCGGTTGAGGTTGACGTGAGTTGCTTTAAATGTGGTGGAGCAGGTTGTAACGTCTGTAAACATACAGGTTGGATTGAGATTTTAGGTGCAGGTATTGTGCATCCAAATGTCTTGAAAATGGCTGGCATTGATGCCTCTAAATACAGTGGCTTTGCCTTTGGATTAGGACCTGACCGTGTAGCAATGCTGAAATACGGCATTGATGATATTCGTCATTTCTATCAAAATGATGTACGTTTCTTAAATCAATTCAAGGTAAAGGAGTAGACGAAAAATGAATGTATCTTATCAATGGTTAAAAGAATATTTAAATTTAGATGAAATTACGCCAGAAGTGTTAGCAGATAAAATGTCTCGGACTGGGATTGAGGTTGAAGATGTTTTCTTTGGCGAAACAGGTTTGAAAAAAATCGTCGTGGGACACACACTATCTGTCATTGATCATCCAGATTCTGATCATTTGCATATTTGCCAAGTAGATATTGGTGAAGATGAGCCGACTCAAATCGTCTGCGGAGCGCCTAATATTGCTGCTAATCAAAAGATTATCGTAGCCTTACCAGGAGCTCGAATTGCGGGGAATGCTAAAATTAAGAAAAGTAAAATGCGTGGTGAAGTATCAAATGGGATGATTTGTTCTTTACAAGAGCTTGCTTTTTCTGAAAGTGTAGTACCTAAAAAATATGCAGAGGGAATCTATATCTTACCAGAAAATGCAGTTCCTGGTGAGAGTGTATTCCCAATCTTAGCAATGGATGATGCAATCTTAGATTTATCCATTACCCCTAACCGAGCGGATGCCTTGAGTATGCGTGGGGTTGCTTATGAAGTGGGAGCTATTTATGATTTAGTACCTCAGTTTAAGACAATTGAATTGAAGGAAGATGCAACTGAAACTGTTGCTGATTATATTAAAGTAGCCGTTGCAGATACAGAAGATGCTCCTAGCTATACGATTCGTGTAATTAAAGATGTAACGATTGGGGAAAGTCCATTATGGTTACAAACTAAATTAATGAATGCTGGAATTCGTCCAATTAACAATGTAGTAGATAGTACAAACTATATCTTGCTTGAATATGGTCAACCACTACATGCTTTTGACTATGATCGTATTGGCAGTCAAGAAATTGTTGTTCGTCGGGGAACAGATGAAACATTAGTCACTCTTGATGGTGCTGAACAAACGGTTACCGCAGATGATATTGTGATTACAAATGGTACAAAACCAATTGCTTTGGCTGGTGTGATGGGTGGATTAGACTCAGAAATTATCGATACTACCGTAACGGTTGCATTAGAATCAGCAGTATTTGATCCAACTTCAATTCGTAGAACAGCGAAGAAATTCAACCTACGTAGTGAATCAAGCTCACGTTTTGAAAAAGGCATTAATCATGGAACCATTCTTGAAGCGAGTGATCATGCGGCAAGCTTAATTGCCGAACTTGCTGGTGGAACAATTGTGACAGGTATTGCTTCTCAAAGTACGTTGAAAGCTCATGATGTTGCGTTAACAATTACCTTAGACCGCATTAATCGTTCGTTGGGAACAGAAATTTCAAGTAGAGAAGTTGTCGCTATTTTCCAACGTTTAGGCTTTGGCGTTCATCATACAGCTGGATTATTTGAAGTAGTGATCCCACCACGTCGTTGGGATATTAGTATTGAAGCAGATTTGATTGAAGAAGTAGCGCGTATTTATGGCTATGATCGTTTGCCTTCAACATTGCCAACTGGGCGGACAACAATTGGTCGTTTAAATCCAAAACAAGAATTAGTTCGTCATACAAGACACTATTTAGAAGGTGCAGGTCTATCTCAAGCTATTAGCTATGTCTTAACAACGACTGAAAAAGCACAACAATTTATGTTAACCAATAGTCAACCAACATTATTGGATATGCCAATGACTGAGGATCGTAGCACATTGCGTATGAATTTGCTAAGTGGTTTATTAGATGATGTTCATTACAATGTTGCTCGTAAAAATCAAGATGTTGCATTATATGAAGTTGGTCGAGTTTTCTATCAACAAGAAGGCCAAGTCTTGCCTTTAGAAGAAGAACATTTAGCTGGTGTTTTAACAGGTTTAGCCGTTCAAAATGATTGGCATAGCAATGGTGAATCAGTTGATTTCTTCACTTTAAAAGGAATCATTGAAGGATTATTAGAAACCTATGGCTTTACGGCAGAAATCACTTATCAAGCAGTTGCAACTCGTGATGGCATGCACCCTGGTCGTACCGCAGCGATTTTAATTGGAGAAGAAGAGATTGGCTATTTAGGTCAAATTCATCCTTTACGAGCTAAAGAGTATGACTTAAAAGAAACCTATGGCTTTGAGATTAACTTGCAAAAGGTAATCGATGCAGATAAAGTCCCAACTATTTACCAAACGATTCCTAAATATCCTGGAATGACTCGGGATAGTGCTTTGCTAGTTGATGAGACAGTTACTAATCAAGAGTTAACTCAATTGATTATGGCCAAAGGTGGCAACTATTTAGTGGATGTTCATTTATTTGATATTTATAACGGAGATAAGATTGAAGCTGGTAAGAAATCAATGGCTTACAAACTAACTTATTTAAATCCAAATGCAACGTTAGTTGAAGAAGAAGTCACTAAAGCGTTTGAAAAAGTTACAAATGCGTTAATTGAAACATTTAATGTAGTGATTCGTTAATTAGAATAAAATGAGTGGCTCTATTAATTGATAGAGTCACTTCATTTAGTTAAAGGAGTTGAACGAATGGGAGAAACAGACTTGAAAAAAGGCGTCAGTGGTTTGACGGCTTTAACAGTTGTTGTTGGAACTGTAATTGGAGCTGGAATTTTCTTTAAACCAACGGCTGTTTATGGAGCGGCAGGATCACCTGGTTTAGGCTTAATCGCTTGGATTTTAGGAGGTGTTATCGCAATTGCTGGTGGATTAACAGTTGCTGAAATCGGTACAATTTACACGGAAACAGGCGGTATGATGATCTACTTGGAAAAAGTCTTTGGTAAATGGGTAGGCTTTTTAGTAGGTTGGGCTCAGATGGTTGTTTATTTCCCAGCAAATATTGCCGCATTAGCAATTATTTTTGCAACTCAGATTGTTAGTTTATTTGATTTATCGGAATCAATTTTAGTACCTATTGCAGTAGGTACAGCAAGTTTTGTCATCATTCTGAATTTATTAGGAACGAAATACGGGGGCTTTATTCAAAATAGTGCAACGTTTTTAAAATTAGTGCCAATTGCTGTGATTATTGTTGCTGGTTTGGCTTACTCAGGTGGTGGGGTTGTTCGGTTATTTCCAATAAGTGTAGCCGATCATCCAGTTGTTACCAGCTTGGGATCAGCCTTAGTCGCGACAGTTTTTGCTTATGATGGATGGATGAACGTTGGAACATTAGCCGGAGAAATGAAAAATCCAGGGAAAGTCTTACCTAAAGTAATTATTGGAGGATTATCTATTGTCATGGCGGTTTATATTTTAATTAATATTGCCTATCTATTCGTGCTAAGTCCAAATGAGTTAGCAGCAACAGATACGCCTGCAGCAGCAGTAGCTCATGGGTTGTTTGGTAATTTTGGTGGGAAATTAGTGACGATTGGTATTTTAGTTTCCGTTTTTGGTGGAATTAATGGTTATACAATGTCTGGCTTACGAATTCCTTATACGTTAGCTAAGCAAAATATGTTGCCATTTAGCCATTGGTTTGGCAAGCTTCATCCTAAAAGTGCAATGCCTGTTAATGGTGGATTTGTGATGCTGATTATCTCATTAATCATGATTCTATCCGGTCAGTTTAATCAGCTGACAGACTTGATGGTTTTTGTCATTTGGATTTTTAATACATTAACCTTTGCAGCAGTAGTAAAATTAAGACGAACTGAACCCACACTTCATCGTCCTTACCGCGTTCCTTTATATCCTGTAGTGCCGATTATTGCGATTTTAGGTGGCTTATACATTATTCTGAATACATTAGTTGTTCAGCCGGAAAATGCAGCATTAGGCTTATTATTGACACTTGCAGGAATTCCTGTTTATTTATACTGTAAAAAGAAAAATAATTAATAAAACTAATTGTATGAGTACTTATGTTTCATAAAAGTATTCATACAGTTAGTTTTTATTTAAAAAGGTTTAATTATTTATGTAAATACATTTTGGAGAAAACGTTAACAATTAGTTAAGATACAGAAAATGGGTTAAGTGAAGCGCTGAAGTATGCTACTATAAAGTTAGTGAATTTAGTTAGAAAAGGAGTGTGTAGCAGTTGGAAACAATTCATCAATATTGGTATTTATACGAGTTACCCTATTTATTTTTTAGTTTATCCATTACGTTTTCTTTTTTTAGCACTTTTCTACTCACTAAAAAGAACACAAAGTTAGCTGTGATAAATTGGATTAGTTCGTTATTTATGATTGTAGGCTTATTTTTTAGCACTTTTTTTTATGGGATACTGTTAGATGAATTCAATCTTCAAAATGATTTAATTATTTTAGGATTAGGTGTTTATTCTGTTAGTATTTTTCTCATACATACAGTGAAATTACTTGTTAGCAAGCTAAAAAAATAAAAGGATCCTAGAAAGTTAGTGTTAAAAACTTTCTAGGATCTTTTTGAATAGGAAAGTAGTTCTATTAAAGCAATTGTTTATGCTCATTAAAATAACTGCGGTAGAAAAGGTAACTAGCTAAGACTGAACCAATACTAGTAGCAGATAATAACATAAAAGTAACCATAATTTGATACTTAATTGCATGAACTGGATCGACTCCAGCGAAAATTAAACCAGACATCATCCCAGGTAGACTGACAATTCCAACAGTCTTAGCAGAATCAATAGTAGGCGCCATCCCGGTTTTGACACAAGCTTGTAAGATTGAAAGAGAAGCTTGTTTAACGGTTGCTCCAAGGGCTAATTTTTCTAACACTTGTTGACGTTGATCTTGAAACATGGTGTTCATACTGCGGTAACAAAGCCCAATGGCAATCATTGAATTACTAGCAATCATTCCTGAAATAGGAATCATTTGAGAAGGGATAAATTGAATGGCGCCAGATAGTACTAAAATTGAGATTGTAATGGCTGTACTTAGAAAAATGGCAATAAAGGAAACTTGAAAACTGTGACGTAGCCCTTTATTTCGTTTGCTGGCATTGTAAGAAGCATTAAAAATAATAATCAACATCATCACGATGGTTAGAAACGTATTGTTGACTTGAAAAATGTACTTTAATAAATAACCAACTAAAACCAATTGAATAATGGCTCGAATAACGCCAAAGAAGATGTCTTTGGATAATCCTAGTTTTTCTTTGTAACTAATGGCCATCGAAATAAAAACTAACATTAAGGCTAATGTTAAGGAGAGGTCATTGACGGCTAAATTCATTTATGTGTCACCAACTTTCCTGCTTGAATTGTTTTAAGATTTGTTGCGGTTTTTATTTCTTCAGCGTCGTGAGTGACTTGAAGAATAGTTAGCTTCTTATCTTGATTCAATAGTGTAATCAAACGCTGAACAATGGTTTTGCTTTCTTCGTCTAAACCAGCAGTTACTTCATCTAATAATAAAACTTGTGGAAGAAAAACTAAATTCCGAATTAAAGCAACTCGTTGACGCTCACCACCAGAAAGTTCTTGAACTGACTTTGTTAAATAACTTTTAGGCAAATCAACTTGGGCTAATAAATCTAGACAATATTGTTCTTGAAAGGCTAGTTCTCGAATTGTATATGGAAAAGTCAAATTATCTTGAACAGTTGAGCCAAATAAAGTGGGTTGTTGAAAACAATAAGAAATTTTTTTGCGATATTCGGTAGGCTCTATTTCACGCCAGTTTTGACCAGCAATTAAAATTTCGCCACTTGTGGGAGAAAGTAAAGAGGCAATAATTTTAAGCAAGGTGCTTTTTCCACTACCAGAAGGTCCTGAAAAAGTAATAAAGTCTTGTTTTTGAATGGATAAGGAAATATCGGATAAAATAACTTGTTCTTCTTTTTTATAAGAGAGGGAATTTAGTTGAATAAGTGGAGTCATTTAAGCAACCTACTTTCATTTGATTGTTAGTTCATTTTAACATAAATTCTATGGTAGGGATTTAAAAGATATCTGTTATACTAAATAGAGATACATAAGAATTAAGGAGGAGTTGGGAGTTTTGGTGAGTATCATTGGAATGGGAATAAGTCTTTGTTTAATGGCTTTGTCTTTGTATTACTTAAAATTAACTAGCAAAGAAAAAGTAGGGGTCATTATTTTATTGACTAGTTTCTTTCTTTTTACAGGAAGTAGCTATTTGATGTTTGTAAGCGATATGCCAGATTTTTCTTTTTCTAAATTGAATCTTCCTAAAATGAAGTGGAGTTTTCCAGTGATAACTGGGAAAAACGAAGAAAGAATGGAGCGTCCACTTGAGAACAGTACAGAACATTATCAAGTTGGAAAGGATTTAGACGCAGGTATTTATTTTTTAGAAGTACCAGAGCGAAGATTTTCATTTTACTATTATGTCTACAATCAGTCAGAGGACAAACTATTATTGAAAAGTTATAGCTCTCATTCTCGTTGGCTTGAATTAAAAGAAAATGAAAATTTATACTTAACAAAAGAGGTTAAAGTTATTTCTCAAGCAGAACAGCAAGCAAAAATCACACCACAAACAAGTTATAGAGAACAAGCTTATTATGTTGGTGTTGATATTCCAGCAGGGGAATATTACGTTGAAAAACAATTTTCATATGGACACATTCGTAAGTTTTCGGATTTAAGAATAGACGATGCTGTCGGAGAATTAAAGAACCTATCCTACGATAATGATGGCTATATACAATTAAGCGAAGGAGAATCAATCGATACAGAATGGGTAGAGCTTTATCCAGTAGCTGAAAATAAGCAAGGGGGAAGAGATTATAAAAAAGAGAGTGGAATGTACAAAGTTGGAACAGAAATTCCAGCAGGTTCCTATTATATAACTGATTTAAATGAGGAAAGTAACGTTCTTATTTATCAAAATGGAGTTAGTTTTGAAAGTGAAAGAGAGCGTCGACGATTTAGAGATGCGGAGTATTCCTTGATTAGCTTAAAAGAAGGTGAGTATGTTGATCTAACTCATGTTAAATTGGATTCAATAGAGAAAGCACCAAAATTTGTAAACGCCAGTAAACTAAAAAAAGAGACTTTTTTAGTGGGTGCAACTATTGATTCAGGCTGGTATCAAGTAATTGCTAATTTGAAAAATAATGAATCATATGCTAATTATGAGATTACTTATCCAGATAATCAATCTAAGTTCTATAGTGGTGTATATAGAAATAAAGAATTTGTTTATTTAGATGATGGAATGCTTGTTGATTTCAATCAGGTTCAAGTTAAATCAATCAAGCCAACTTATCAAAAAGTTGATCCTGCTAGTTGGGTTCAAAATACCCTTGAAGAAGATTCGTACCAGATAACCAAAATCAGCGAAGATTTATTAAAATCAACCATTCAATACGTAAGCTTTAGTCCAGATGGGCTTTATATAGATAGATCGATAGTTAAATATGGGGAAGTGAAGGAACAAAAAGAAAGTCAACTTTTAGAAAAGCTAGTAAAAATTGCAAAAGAAAAAGAATTAACGACTATTTTTATAGGAAGCGACAATGTTCATTTTAGTTTTGCAAAAGATCATAAGCTGAAAATGGATTTAACCTATAGATCAGCTCTTAAGCCATCAGGCAATGCTGTAAATTGGATTTTGAAAGAGTATCCTAATTGGACAGTTGATTTTAGAGAAGAAAATTAAGCTTATAAAACAGCATAAGAACTAAAAAATTATACTGAATTTTTTTCAACGAGAGAGGAATTTAATTGAGTAGCAAAGGACGTCATTGTGAATAATGGAATAAGCTACTAATAAAAAAATACGTCAATCAAAAGTTTAGTTTTGATTGACGTATTTTTATGTTTATTTACTGAAAGATTCCTTTAATCCTGCGATTTTCTTGGCTTTTTCAGTATTAGCAAAGTGTAATTTAGCGTATTTTCCAAGTAATTTTGTTCCGCCACGTTTCAATAAACGAGCAGCTACTAAATCAACATTGCTACCAGCTCCGGAAGGAATAGTTGTACCAGCTTCTTTTGTTAAGTCCTCCAAGCCCTTTAGGAAAGAGTAGCGAGCTAAAATAGATGCAGCAGCAACGGCTAAATGATGTCCTTCACCTTTTGTTTGAAAATAAACTTTATCTTTGATTTGAACTGTTTGATCGGCAATATGTTTATAATACGTACTTGGCAACTCAAATTGATCGATTAAAATACCCTCAGGAACTTCAGGCTGAATTTTAGTTAAAACATTGCCTAATGCTTGATTATGCAAGACAGCTTTCATTTTTCCTTGAGTCATAGTTGGTTGGATTTGATTGTATTTTTCAGGCATAACGTTTAATAAACTATGGGGCAAGAACGTTAGTAGATCTTTAGCAATAGCTATGATTTCGGGATCTTTTAAATCTTTTGAATCTTTAACACCTAGTTCTTTAAGTAAGGGAATCTGATCCTTAGCTACATAGGCAGCAACCACTGTTAAGGGACCAAAATAACTACCTGTTCCAACTTCGTCACTTCCAATAACAGACCAATTGGCAAAACCTGTTGGTAAAGGTGTATTGATTGATTTGCTCGTTGTTTTTTTTGTTGAAGCGGGGCTTGCTTGTGCCTTTCCTGCCCAAATTTGTGCTTCTTTGGAAGCTGAACTTCCTTGGAATAAAACTTTTCCTGAGTTATACGCAGTAATATTTACTGAACTTTTTTTTGCGGAAAAGACAGCTCCAGGCGGAGTTTGTGGTTTTAAGACCGATTTATAATATTCTTTCATTTCAAGAATTGTTTTTTGATTGGTTACTAAGACTTCATGTGCCATTTTGTCACTCATTTCTTCACATATTTTCTTTTAGTTTAGCATAAATGGATACATTCTAGTGAATTTATTTCGCCTGTTTGCTAGTATTTCTGTAAAATCTAACAGCTAATTCTAATTATTTTCCTAAATATTTGCAAAAAAGATGCCACTCCATTCCAATTCATGTTAAAATGAGAGAAATGTGATTTTAGGAGGAATACGCAATGTCAGGTGGGAAAAAACGTTATAAAGCAACCATTGCTGGAAAATCCTATACCATTGTTGGCTCTCGACCAATTGAGCATCTTCAATTAGTTGCTCATACAGTGGATGAACAGATACATCAAATTAAAGCTTTAACAACAGGTCTTGATCAAGAAGAGATAGCGGTGTTGACAGCGGTAAATGCCGTATCTGATCAATTGGAAATGCAAATAAAACTAGAAAAAATGCAACTTGAAATAGATCGCTTAAATGAAGAAATAAAGGATGTTCCTGAGAATTAAACCACTCTCTAAAGGCTCCGTTTAGAAAAGGATGATTGTATTGCTTTCAATAGGAATTATTATTGTACTAGCTATTGGTTTTTATGGCGGTGCTAGAAGAGGATTAGTTTTACAAGTTGTGATGACAGTTGGATACTTATTATCGTATCTAATTGCTCGAATTTATTATATAAAATTAGGTGCTAATTTGGAGCTATTTGTTCCATATCCATCTGCAACAGAAAATAGCAAGTTTGTTTTTTTTGATCATGCAATGGGACTGGAATTAGATAAGGCTTTTTATAATGCAGTGGCTTTTATGCTGATTCTTTTTGTAGGCTGGTTATTAACTCGTTTTATTGGATCGATGTTAACAAAGCTAACTTTTTTCCCTGTTATTAAACAAGCGAATTATTTAGGTGGCGGAATCTTGAGCTTTTTAGTCGTTTATGTAGGGATTTTCCTAGTATTGTATGTTGCTGCTATGATTCCAATGGAAGTTATCCAAGGCGCATTACGCCAAAGTTCGCTAGCACAGATGATTGTCAAAAATACACCTATTTTATCCAATCAAATCTATCAATGGTGGATTGGAACGATGGGGTAAGAATTCAGTGAACACTAAAAAGAGCCTCTAAGGAAGAATGTTTCTTTAGGGGCTTACTTAGACTAATGAACCAAAAGAGTGAAGGCTATTGAAAAGGAGTGAGAACGTTGAATAAAAAAATTATGCAAACATTAGAGTTTGATAAAATAAAAAAAGCCTTGTTGAATTATACTGCTTCTGAATTAGGCAGAGCAGAAGTTGAAACTATGAGTCCTTCGACTGAATTAGCAGAAGTTCAGCAATGGCAAGAAGAAACAGAAGACGGAGCAAAACTATTACGCCTAAAAGGCGGTATGCCGATTCCAAAATTGCAAAATATTAAGCCACATTTAAAGCGCTTAGAAATTGGCGCAATGTTAAACGGTTTAGAAATTGCTCAGATTGGTAAAGTTTTACGAACAACAACAGAAGTGACGCGCTTTTTTGATGATTTAGCGGAAACCGGCGTGGAGTTATTTCGTCTATATGAATTAGTCGCCAAATTAATTACCCTACCTAGCTTAAATCAATTAATTCGTGAAGCGATTGATGAAGATGGTCGCGTGATGGATGACGCGAGCCCCGCTTTAAAAGGAATTAGAACAGGAATGAAACGTTCTGAAAGCAACATCCGTGAAAAATTAGATAGCTTAGTTAGAGGGAAAAATGCTCAGTATTTAAGTGATGCACTTGTAACTATGCGTAATGATCGATATGTTATCCCTGTAAAAGCTGAATACCGCAGTCACTTTGGTGGTGTAGTACATGATCAAAGTTCAACTGGGCAAACATTATTTATTGAGCCACAAAGTGTTGTTGATTTAAACAATAAACTGCGACAATTGCAAATTGAAGAACGTCAAGAGATTGATCGGATCCTGGCAGAATTATCTAATGAGATTGCGCCATACGGCAATGAAATTCTGTTAAATATGGTCTTACTTGGGCAATTGGATTTTATTGGAGCTAAAGCGAGTTATGGCAAAAGTATTCAAGCAACGCGCCCGTTAGTGAGTGAAGTGAATGATGTTCGGTTTAATCAAGCACGTCATCCGCTTTTAGATCAGCATATGGCTGTTGCTAACGATATTACCATTGGCGGAGATTATCAAGCAGTTGTGATTACAGGACCTAATACTGGTGGGAAAACTATTACCTTAAAAACTTTAGGTCTGCTTCAATTAATGGGACAATCCGGGTTACAATTGCCTGTTGCTGAAGAAAGTCAGATGGGGATTTTTACTGAAATTTTTGCAGATATCGGTGATGAACAATCAATTGAACAAAGCTTAAGTACGTTCTCCTCACATATGACTAATATTGTTTCGATCTTAGATCGAATCGATGATCAAAGCTTAGTTTTATTTGATGAATTGGGAGCTGGAACAGATCCACAAGAAGGTGCTGCTTTGGCAATTGCGATTTTGGATAAAGTTGGTGGGATTGGCAGTTATGTCATGGCAACTACTCATTATCCAGAATTAAAAGCCTATGGTTACAATCGTCCTGGGACAATTAATGCCAGTATGGAATTTGATGTAGAAACGTTAAGTCCAACATATCGCTTATTAATTGGTGTTCCTGGTCGTAGTAATGCCTTTGAAATTTCTAAACGATTAGGACTTGCCGAAGATGTAATTTCAGCAGCTAGAAATCTGATTGATGGAGAAAGTCAAAACTTAAATGAAATGATTGCAGATTTAGAAAATCGCCGTAAAATGACCGAAATGGAATACCATGAAGTACGTCAATATATTCAAGAATCAGAGGAACTGCATCGCGATTTAACGACAGCTGTAGAACAATTTTTTGGTGAACGAGAAGAGCTAATGAAAAAAGCTCGTGAAAAAGCCAATCGAGTAGTTGAAGAAGCAGAAGAGGAAGCAAATCAAATTGTGACTAATTTGCGGAAAATGCAACTAACAGGACAGTTTGAGGGTGGAATTAAAGAGCATGAATTAATTGATGCAAAATCGAAACTAGCCAATCTTCATCATGAAGAGACACTAACAAAAAATAAAGTCTTGAAAAAAGCCAAAGCCAAACAAACCTTTAAAGTAGGTGATGAAGTCTTGGTAGCTTCTTATGGCCAGCGTGGCATCTTGATGGAAAAATCAGATAAAACTAATTGGTTGGTTCAGCTGGGGATTTTAAAAATGAAGATTCGTGAATCAGATATGACCTTGGTTCAACCAGAGAAAGAACCAAAGCGCCAAGTGGTTGCAGCTGTGCGTTCAAGCAATAATAGTCATGTTTCAACACAATTAGATTTACGTGGTGAACGTTATGAATCAGCTTTAAGTGAATTAGATCAATATTTAGATGCCGCATTATTAGCTGGGTATCCGCAAGTGACGATTGTCCATGGAAAGGGAACGGGAGCTTTGCGCCAAGGAGTGAATGAAGCCTTGAAAAAACACCGTTCGGTTCAAAAATATGAAATGGCTCCACAGAATCAAGGTGGCAATGGAGCAACGATTGTTTACTTTAAATAAGGACTTATAATGAATAAGCAAAAATTTAGTTATTTTGCAAGAAATTTGTTATAATGAATCTAAGCTTACAAATTATAAGTAATTTAAAAAGCTATTAAACTTGATAAATTTAGGAGGAATTACAATGGTATTAGCTATAACAGATCAAACATTTGAAACTGAAACAAAAGAAGGCTTAGTCATTACAGATTTCTGGGCAACTTGGTGTGGCCCATGTCGTATGCAATCGCCTGTCTTGGATGAATTAGAAACAGAAGTTGGCGACAAAGTAAAATTCGTAAAAATGGATGTTGATGCAAATCCAACTGTTCCTAGTGAATTTGGAATTATGAGTATTCCAACGCTATTAGTTAAAAAAGATGGTGAAGTCGTTGAGAAATTAATTGGCTACCATGCTAAAGAACAATTAGAAGAAATTATTGCTAAATACGCATAATCCAAAACTTTTCTATAAAGTTAAATAAAGAATCATCTTTCTGGTATAGAAGGGTGATTTTTTATTATGTTAACAGGTAAAATAGCTGGTTTTATTTAATTAGTTGAAAAGTTTTGCTTTCTGAAAAAAAGTGGTATGATAGTAATGTTGAAAACTTGAAGATAGGGGACTTTTATATGAAATCTGTTTATATCCCAGTTGCAGATGCTGAAATTTTTTGTCGAATTGCCGGAAGTGGTCACCCTTTAGTTTTATTACATGGAAATAATGAAGATAGTCGGATTTTTGAGAGCCAACTAGCTATTTTTAGTCAAACATATCAAGTTATTGCAATTGATACTCGTGGACATGGGCATTCTAGCCATGGTACAGCTACATTAAGCTTTACTCGGATTGCTCTAGATATTGTTGCCGTATTGGATTATTTAGCGATTCAACATGCAAACTTTATTGGCTTCAGCGATGGTGGAAATAGTGCGATGTATGTAGCTGTGAAGCATCCTAGTTACGTAGATTCCTTAATTTTGGTAGGAGCTAATTTAACAACTGGAGGCATGAAGAAAAAGCCTTTATTTGGAGTCAAATTGGCGTATTCATTAACGAATTTACTGGCAAATGTCAGTTCAAAATATCATCAAAAAAAACAAATAATCGATTTAATGTTAAAACAGTTAACTTTAACAATAGAGGATATTAAAACAATTCAAGCGCCAACGCTAGTAGTGGCAGGTGAAAATGATATGATTGAAGAAGCTCATACTCAGCTGATTGCCGATTCGATTCCTCAGGCTGAACTAGTTATTATTCCCGATGCGGATCACTTTTTGATTATGAAACAACCAGAATTATTTAATCAAATAGCATTAGCGTTTTTAGCTAAACTAGCTAACTAGAAGTGTAAGTTTTTTGATAAGGAGGTTTATTGAATTAGATGAAAAGTGAGCATATTGAACATAAATTAGAGCTTTTACCAAATCAACCAGGTTGTTATTTGATGAAAGATAAAAATGGTACGATTATTTATGTTGGAAAAGCTAAAATTTTAAAAAATAGAGTTCGTTCCTATTTTAGAGGAAGTCACGATACGAAAACAGAACGTTTAGTTAGCGAAATTGCTGATTTTGAATACATTGTAACAGGTTCAAATATCGAAGCACTTTTGTTAGAAATTAACTTAATTAAGAAAAATGATCCTAAATATAACATTATGTTAAAGGATGATAAAACCTACCCTTTTATTAAGATAACTAATGAAAAATATCCGCGTCTTTTAATTACTAGAAAAGTGTTGAAAGATAAAGCAACCTACTTTGGACCTTATCCGGATGTAAAGGCAGCCAATGAAACTAAAAAGTTGTTAGATAAATTATATCCTTTAAGAAAATGCAAAGTTTTGCCAAATCGAGTGTGTCTTTATTATCATTTAGGACAATGTTTAGCGCCATGTATCCAAGAAATCCCTAAAGAAACTTATACAGAGATGGTAGAAGAAATCAAGCGCTTCTTGAATGGTGGGTATCAAGAAGTGAAGCAAGAGTTGGAACAGAAGATGGAAGTAGCTAGTGGCAACTTAGAGTTTGAAAAAGCCGCTGAGTTACGCGATCAGATTACCTCTATTGTGACAACCATGGAACAACAGAAAATGACAAGTGCCGATTTTATTGATCGAGATGTTTTTGGTTATGCGGTTGATAAAGGGTGGATGTGTGTTCAAGTATTTTTTGTTCGACAAGGTAAATTAATTGAACGAGATGTTTCCCTATTTCCATTTTATAACGATGAAGAAGAGGATTTTTTAACATTTATCGGACAATTTTATCAAAAAAATCATCATTTTGTGCCTAAAGAAATCTTAATTCCCCAAAATATTGATAGTGCTAGTGTTGAAGCGTTAGTTACTGCTACCAAAGTAAGTCAGCCTCAAAGAGGACAGAAAAAAGAATTGGTGCAATTAGCGAATAAAAATGCGGCAGTTTCTTTGTCTGAAAAATTTTCTTTGATTGAGAAAAAAGAAGAGCGAACATATGGTGCAGTCAAACGCTTAGGGGATGCTATGAATATTCCGTTGCCTGGTCGCATTGAAGCTTTTGATAATTCCAATACTATGGGAGTTGATCCGGTTTCAGCGATGGTCGTTTTTCTAGATGGCAAGCCAGCAAAAAATGAATACCGAAAATACAAGATTAAAACAGTTGTTGGTCCTGATGACTATGCATCTATGCGTGAAGTTATTTATCGTCGTTATTCCCGTGTATTGAAAGACGAGCTACCGTTGCCAGACTTGGTTATTATTGATGGTGGTAAAGGGCAAGTAGATGCGGCTCGTGAAGTCTTAGAGAACCAGTTAGGTTTAGATATTCCGATTGCTGGATTAGCAAAAGATAATAAGCATCGAACGAGTGAATTATTATTTGGACCAGAATTAGAGACTATTCCTTTGAAACGAAATAGCCAAGAATTTTTCTTGTTGCAACGAATTCAGGATGAGGTCCATCGCTTTGCTATTACCTTTCACCGACAATTGCGGAATAAAAATAGTTTTGCTTCTAAATTGGACGGCATCGATGGGCTTGGTCCGACGCGGAAGAAAAATCTGCTTAAAACTTTTAAATCGATGAAAAATATTCAAGAAGCAAGTATGGATGATTTAAAAGCAATTGGTTTACCTAAAAATGTAGCTCAAAACGTTTATGACAAATTTCAAAATGAACCGTAAAAATGAAAAAAGATAAACTTCATTTTGGCTAAGTTAGAATTAAATCTATTTTCTATAAACGCCAAAAAACTAGAGGAAACTCATTCTTTAGTCGGATGTGCATTGGATTAAAGTTCATTAAGATAATAAAGGAGTCAAGACGAGCAAATCTAAAGAGATTTGATCTAAAAATGACTTAGAAATCAATTGTTTTTATGAAATAGATTAAATTCAAAAAAAGTTATGAAATTCTTAAAACTAATTACAAAAATGTTAGCAAATTCATAGTGGTTTGTTATGGGAAGTTTATCAGATAAGTGGTAAGATTACTTGGAACTTCAGATAAATAACAAATTATTTAATAGACAATGTAACATTGCTATCTGCTAGGGGGGAAAAGAATGCGAGAGAAATTTCAAAAATTAAAAGAAAATCAATTTCTACTTTTTTTTGGGAAGACAATTTTGTATTTAGTAATTCTATTAATCTTAGTTTATCTCTATGATTACACAAATACAAATAGTGGCAATTTTATCTATAACGAGTTTTAACCAAGAAAGGAGGATGTTGTTTTGCTTTTGTTAGAGTGAGACAGCAACTACAATGAATCAAACGATTATTGAAAGATTAGACCAATTAGCTCAAACAACCCCTTCGGCTGCTTGGTATGATTATAATGGTGAACAGTCAACATATGAGGATTTAAAAATACAATCAGATCGAGTGGCTCTCTATTTGGGGCAAGAGCTTCATTTAACTGAGAAAAGTCCAATTTTAGTTTTTGGTGCTTTAGAAGCTGAAATGATTGTGGCCTTTATTAGTGCGATTAAAGCAGGCCACGCTTATATTCCAGTTGACAGTCATACTCCTAGAGAACGATTAGAGCAAATTATTTCTATTGCTAAACCAGATTTAATTATTGGAATGGATGAATTGCCAATTGAATTAGATGAGTCAATGTCTTTTATTTCAAAAATAGAGCTGAATGAGATTAGTCAAAGATCAACAAATCAAGTATTAGATCCAGCTAAAGCAGTAACAGGTAATAATAACTTTTATATTATTTTTACATCGGGAACTACGGGTGTTCCAAAAGGTGTACAGATTAGTCATGATAATTTAGTCAGTTTTACGGATTGGATGTTTGCTGATTTTGAAATAGAGGGACAACAACGTTTCTTGGCGCAAGCGCCTTATTCTTTCGATTTATCCGTAATGGATTTATATCCAGCACTGCTGTCTGGTAGTACATTAGTACCGTTAGAAAAAGAAATTACGAATAACTTCAAGCAATTATTTACAACACTTCCAACTTTAGCAGTAACGGTTTGGGTATCAACGCCGTCATTTGTAAACATTTGTTTGATGGATCAAAACTTTACGCAAAGTAATTACCCAGATTTAAAAACGTTCTTATTTTGTGGTGAAGAGCTACAATCAAGTACAGCGATTCTATTAAATCAACGTTTTCCAGAGTCAAAGGTATTTAATACCTATGGTCCAACAGAAGCAACTGTTGCTATTACTGAAACGCGTATTACTTCAGATATTACGGAGAGTTATCCTCGTTTGCCAATTGGTAAAGTGAAAAAAGATACGAAAGTGATTTTAGTTGATGAAGAGTTGCACCCAGTTCCAGCAGGGGAAGCTGGCGAAATCGTTATTATTGGTCCTAGTGTTTCTAAAGGTTATTTAAATAATCCTGAAAAAACAGTAGCAGCATTTTATGAAGTAGACGGTGTTCCAGCTTACCGAACAGGAGATTTAGGTAAGTTTGAGGGAGAGTTACTGTTTTACCAAGGGCGTTTAGATTTTCAAATCAAGTTACATGGCTATCGAATTGAGTTAGAAGATATCGATCATAATATTGAACAAGTCTCTTATGTGAAGGCAGCAACCGTAGTGCCTAAGTTAAAAGAACATAAAGCTCAGAGTTTGGTAGCTTATGTGGTAGCACATCCTCATTCTTTTGAGAAAGACTTTCAATTAACTAACGCCATTAAACAGGAACTAGCTCCATTAATTATGGATTATATGATGCCAACAAAATGGATTTACGTCGATCACTTGCCGTTAACTGCTAATGGGAAAGTTGATCGTAAAGGTCTAATGAACGAGGTGAATCAATGATTTTACCTTATGATGGACCTTCGTATTTTATTATTATTGCGGTTTTATTTTTACCAATTATTATTGGATTATTAAGAGGCAAACGTTATTTGATTTATCAAAACCTAGTTACGGTTCTCTTCTTATTTCTGACATTTGGTGGAAAAAGTTGGCACCAAGGTGTGTCAATTATTGTTTATATTATTTGGCAGTGGGCCTTAGTTTATGGATATTTCCATTATCGACAGAAAAAAAATGCAACGAATATCTTTGTTGGGGCTGTTATTTTAGCCATTATTCCTTTAGCAATTGTCAAAATAGCTCCATTGGCCTCAGGTCATAATTCAATTATCGGGTTTTTAGGAGTGTCGTATTTAACCTTTAAATCTGTACAGATGGTGATGGAAATTCGTGATGGATTGATTAAAGAATTCCATCCAATGATGTTTTTACAATTTTTACTATTCTTCCCAACTATTTCTTCGGGACCTATAGATCGTTATCGTCGTTTTGAAAAGGACTTTAATCAACCGGCTTATGGTGAAGCGTATATTCCATTATTAAGTAAAGCCATTTGGATGATTATGTTAGGTAGTGTTTATAAATTTATTATCGCGCATTACATCGGCACCTTTGCTGTTCCTTATACAGAAGGACTAGCTTTAGGAACGAAAGGTTTCTCCGTTAGTTTACTGTTATATATGTACAGCTATAGTATGTATTTATTTTTTGATTTTGCAGGATATAGTTTATTTGCAGTCGGAACGAGTTATTTATTGGGGATTGAAACTCCAGTTAACTTTAATAAACCGTTCATTAGTCCAAACTTAAAAGAGTTTTGGAATAGATGGCATATGTCTTTATCATTCTGGTTTAGAGATTATGTTTTTATGCGATTAGTTTTTACTTTAATGAAGAAAAAAGTGTTTAAGAGCCGGATTACGGTTTCTAATATTGGCTACTTGGCCTTATTCTTATTGATGGGAATTTGGCATGGGCTAACTTGGTATTATATTGTTTATGGTCTGTTTCATGGGGTAGCAATGTGTATCAATGATGCATGGTTAAGATATAAGAAAAAACACAAAAATCTGCCTAGTAACTGGGCTACAAATGCCTTGGCAATCTTTATTACCTTTAATACCGTTTGTTTTAGTTTCTTGATTTTCTCAGGAATTTTAGATAAAATGTTCCGTTAGTTAGCTAATAGGGTCAACAAAAAAATGAATACTATAAATGAAAGAAGGAAATAAAAATGGATAAAAAAGCAGAATTATTAGATATTTTAGAAGAATTAACAGGTAGTGATGAAGTTAGAGAAAATTTAGATGTAGCTTTATTTGACGAAGGATTATTAGATTCTTTAGGAACGGTTCAATTATTAATTGAATTAGATGCTAGATTGGGAGCAGCAGTTCCTGTTTCTGAATTTGACCGATCAGAATGGGCAACACCAAATTTAATCTTAAAGCAGCTTGAGAATTACTAATGAGCAGCTTTAAGCATAAACTTTTTATGGCAGTAGGGCCACTTGTAGTAGCAGTGGTCTTGCTACTAGGGCTTTTATTTTCACCATTTCGACTACTGCCAGTGAATCAAAAAGGAATTGAAAATTCCGCAACATCTATTAGTACGAATATTATGAAGGGTGAAAAAATTTATCGAATGGCTATGAGTGAAAAACAAACAATACCATTCTTTGGTTCATCTGAACTTTCACGTTTTGATGCATTTCATCCTTCAGTATTAGCTAAAAAATACAATCGTACCTATACGCCCTATTTAATTGGAAATGCAGGATCACAATCGTTAACGCACTTCTTAGTTATGGAAGGCATGGGAGATACTTTAAAAAATAAAAAAGCTGTTTTTGTTATTTCACCTCAATGGTTTGTAAAAAAAGGGGCATCGAATATGATGTTTAGTTCTCATTTTTCACCATTGCAAACGTATGAATTTATTTTATCTGGTGAGGAAGATAGTCCAAGTCGACGTTATGTTGCAGAACGATTACTGCAATATAAGGCAACTTCAGTTGATAATCGAATGAATGCAATGTTACAGTCTATTGCTGAAGGGAAATCAATTAATCAGCAAGAAAGAACCTATGCAATTGCAAAACGCCAAATTTTAAGAAATGAAGATGATTTATTTGGATCTTTTATTTCCGACAAAAATGCGAAACGTGTGGATAGTCGCTTAAAACAACTTCCTAATCAGTATAATGTTCAGGAACTTGATAAAAAAGCTTTTGAAATTGGGGAAAAATCGAGTAAAAATAATCCATTTCAAATTAAAGATGGCTTTTATAAAACACGAATTAAGCCTGTAGAAGGTGAATTGAAAAATTCTCAAAGAAACTTTAATTATGAATTTTCTAAAGAATATTCAGATTTACAAGTTGTTTTAGAGAAAATGAGAGATAATAACATGGATGTTCGTTTTGTGATTCCCCCAGTAAATAGTAAATGGGCGGAATATACAGGGCTATCGCAAGAAATGTTAAATCGCTTTTCTGAAAAAATAAGCTATCAATTAACTAGCCAAGGATTTAAAGTAATTGATTTAAGCAATGATGGAAAAGAAGATTACTTTATGCAAGATACAATTCATATTGGATGGCGTGGTTGGGTTGCGCTAGATCAAAAGTTAAAACCTTTCCTTGAAGATAAGCAACAAGCTTCACCAAAAATTGAATTAAACGACTATTTCTTATCTAAAAACTGGCAGAATTTACCTGCTAAAGATATCAAAAAATAAAAAATTGTGAGGCAAAGTATGAAAATACTTTGCCTCACAATTTTTTTCGTTTATTCTAGTTAAGAAAACACAGTTTTCCTAGCTCAATTAGTAACAAAATTTTAATTTTCTTATAGCTTTCTTAAAGGCTAACTATTATAATTTAATTATAGATTGAAAAGATTGGAGGAAAAATAATGTTAGAAGTTAGGCATTTAAAAAAGACATTTGGCGATTTAACAGCAGTCAATGATTTGTCTTTTACGATTAATGATGGAGAAATTTTAGGTATGATTGGACAAAATGGGGCAGGTAAAACAACGACCTTTCGTTTGATTCTAAAATTTTTAACGGCAGATAGTGGTGAAGTTTTATGGAATGGCAGGCCAATAACGAAAGAGGATTATGATATAATTGGCTATTTGCCAGAAGAGCGTGGATTATATCCCAAAGTATCAATTGAGGATCAAATCTATTATTTTGCCCGGTTACGTGGGAAGACAAAAAAAGAAATTAAACCATTAATTGATGGTTGGATGGAAAAATTCCAAGTTAAAGGAAAGAAGACAGACAAGGTTAAGTCACTTTCAAAAGGAAATCAACAAAAGGTTCAACTGATTTGTACGCTCATCCATGAACCTAAGCTGGTTATTTTAGATGAACCTTTTAGTGGATTAGATCCTGTGAATGCAGATTTATTGCAACAGGGGATTATTGATTTGCGAAAAAATGGTTCATGTGTGATTTTTTCAAGTCACCAAATGGAAAATGTGGAAGAGCTTTGTGACCACCTAGTGATGCTACGTAATGGAAATATGGTTTTAGACGGAAAAGTAAAAGATATTCGGGAACAATTTGGTCGAACAAAGATTTTTATTGAATCCAACTTAACGCATGAAGAGTTACTTAATTTACCAGGTGTTGAAGAAGTTACTGTTACAACAGATGGTATCTCAATTCTGCATCTAAATGATCCAGAATATGGGAAAGAGATATTTAAGCTTGTTACAAAAGAAGGGTATATTCCAACATTTAGTCAAGTTCCTCCAACTTTAGAAGAAATATTCAAACTGAAAGCGGGTGGTATCAATGAATAAATTTTGGATTATTGTCAGTGAAGTTTATAAGAAAAATGTTAAATCAGGTGCATTCATTTCGATGGTATTGTCACCAGTAATTTTAATTGCAGTAGTTGGACTGATTGCTTTTTTTGTAAATTCAAACCAAAAATTACCTGAAATTGCTATTCTTTCAGAAGATAAAGCTATTACAGAATTATTGAAGTCGGATAATAATTATAAGATTAACGCCAAAATTACGACTGAGAAAGCTGCAGAAAAGGCTTTGAAATCAGAAAAGATTGCGGGCTACTTAGTTTTAAAGAAAGATAAAACTAGTCTTTCTGGAGAATTTGTAACAACTCCAACAAGTGATAAAGTAGATACAGGAAGTATGAGCCAAGTTTTAACAACGATACAGACAAATCAAATTGCTAAGGAGTTAAACTTGAGTCAAAAAGATTTAGTTAATTTAACGACACCGGCCATGATTGAAACAAAAACAGTGAAATTTGATGAAACTGGTGGGGAACAAACAACCACTGATAGTACGGCAAAAATGATTAAGATTGGTAGTGCTTATGTTGTTTCTTTTCTAATTTATATTTTAATGATTTTTTATTCCGCGATTATTGCACAAGAAATTGCTTCTGAAAAAGGTACACGAATTATGGAAATCATTCTTTCTAGTGTCTCGGCAACGCAGCATTTTTTTGGTAAATTAGTAGGAATTTTATTAGTTTGTTTAACTCAAATCGTATCTTATCTATTGATTGGTACAATTGCGTATCAATTTGGAAAATCCTTAGACTTTGTTCAGGAAGTCTTAAAAGGAATTGACCTTTTTGAGATGCTAAAAGGCTTGATTGGTTCATCGCTAATCTTCTTTGTTTTAGGAATGGTTTTGTATTCTGTCATTGCAGCATTCCTTGGCTCTCTAATTTCCAAAGTAGAAGAAGCCAGTAAAGCCGTTTCACCTTTAACTTTCGTTATTATGATAGGGTTCTTTGGTGGAATGTATGGGATGAATGTACCAAATGCACCATTAGTAAAAATCGGTTCGTATGTTCCATTATTTACGCCTTTTATTATGCCTTTTAGAATGGCAAATGATACGGTTACCACAGGTGGTGTTATCGTTTCAATTGTGATTATGCTGGCTTTTACAGCTGTTCTAACCTATCTTGCTTCAATGATGTATCGTTCTAATGTATTAGTTTACTCAGATACAGGATTAGTTAAAACAATAAAAAATTCTTGGGTGATTATGCGAAATGAGCGTAAGAAGAACTAGTTAAAGAGGAGATAGACAACAAAACGATAAATTAGTTTTGTTGTCTATTTTTTTAATTTGCTCTAGCAATGTTTAAAATGACAGATAAGTCATTATGCTTGTTTACGAGGCAAAAACAAAAAAAGAAATTCAACCGCTGATTGAGGAATCGCTGAAAAAGCTTAAAGTTAAAGGAAAAAAGACGGCTAAGGTGAAGCTTCTTTCAAATAGAGACCAGTGCAAAATACAATGAATATGTATATTGATTCATGAACCAAAGCTAATTATTTTTGATGAGCCCTTTGTAGGCTTAGATTCTGAGAATGTGAGTTTATTAAAAAAAGGATTTTGTGTGATTTTTTTCAAGTCACCAACTGGAAAATGATGTATCGATACAATGTACTCATCTACTCAGATATAGGGTGGATTAAAACAATCCAATCATCTTCTTATTATATGTGAGGTATGAACGTCGGACCTAGATCAAGTCAAAAAATATCCAGTGAAATCCATTTTTATGGATAATTCACTGGATATTTTTTTTATCATTCACAATTTTAGAAGAATTCAACACACCTTTTAATTTTTTAATTGCCCGATAAGCAACTTCGCACTGCTGTCCATTAGTCATATGAACAATGCGTTCTGAAGCATCAAACTGTTTAATATTTTTTAAATTAATCAAATAAGATTGATGACAGCGGTAAAAATTAGTTTGTTTTTCATCCAATTGTTGTTGAATTTCTTTTAGAGAAGAATAAAATTCTATTTTGCGATTATAAGAGTGAATGACAATTCGATGTGCTTTTGAAGATACCTCAAAAAAGATAATTTCATCAAAAGGAATAACGAATTGCGATTGGTTTAAGCTAAAGATAAAGCTTTCCTTATGAGTATATTTCGTTGTATTACGATCAGTAATAGCTAGCAGGCTTTCCAGAAGACGGTCCTCAATAGTTTCATTGTCATTTTTTAAAATATAATCTAACGCTTCAATTTTATATTTAAATGTATGATGAAACTTATGAGCATCCCCAGTTAGAAAAATAATAAAGCCACGGGGATCAATTTTACGAATTTCAGTAGCTAAATCAAGCCCAGACATAACATCTTCGCCTAAATCAATATCCAAAAAGTAACAACCAACTTCATTTGTGTAAGTCAAGGCAGTTAAAAGTGTTTCAGGTTTTTTTGTTACAAGGTTGATTGAAAAATTAAGCTGATAGTCGCGAATCAGTTTATTAAGAGTTTGTTCAGTTAGTTTAGCAAATTGGGTATTGTCTTCACAGATATAAATATCAACCATAGCTATTGATTCCTTTCTTAGGACAAACGGTATATATTGTTAATTTTTGCACAAATACTTGTTCTTCAATGGCAGTATCCAATACAAAATTTAGGTGATTTTCAGTCATGCTCGCCAATGTTGTTAATCCAAGTCCACGATGTGTACCTTTGGTAGATTTGCCAAGTTCATACAACTCATGTAAAGAGAGGTCAGAATGGATAAAACTATTTTCAAAAGTAAAAAGAACTTTGTCGGGATAGAGTAGTAGGGAAAGGGTCAGTAGTCCATTTATCGATTCACTAGCGGCTTCAATGGCATTATCCAAAAGAATTCCAACTGCGGTACATAAGTCTAATGTATTTAATGAAATAGACTCAATTAGTTCTGGAATCTCACAATAAACTTCAATACCTAATTCTTGTGCTTGGAGTAATTTGATAAACATTAGGCCTTTTAATTCCGGAAGACGAATATTTTTAATAGATTGTAACCGAGAAAAATTGGTTGTTATGGATAAACTAGTTGGCTTGATGTGCTGATTAAAATAAACTTCTAATCCAGCATAATCTTTTGTTGTAAAATAGTCTGCCATTCCAAGGTGCATATTCAAATAATCATGATGAAATCGACTGTATTCTGAATACTTTTCTTCTAAATGACGACAATATTTTTGTAACTGTTCTAACTCAATTTTCCTTTGAAATAAATGACTTTCTCGGATTAATGCTTTATATAGAATGAAAAAAATCATAATAATTAGCAAGCCAAAAATAGAAAAGATAAGATTTGTAATGTTGACCACCTCAGGATTTGCCGTGAAAATAGCTTCAATAGTTAAATTTAAAATGAAAAATACTAAAGAAAGTGCAAATGTTGCGCTGGCTAAGTAGAGGACTGTCTTCGCTTTGAAGAATTGTTGTGTAACCGATTTATTACTGAGTATTTTTTGAAAGAATTTTGCAGCAAAAATAGCTAGAGTCATTCCTAAAAGATAGTTAAAGCCTAAAACAAGGATACTTTCTTTAGAATAATCATTTGGATAAAAATGAAAAAGACTTAGTATCAAAGCAGATGTATCAGTCATAAAAAACATAAATAAGAGACTTAAGATGGTACTAATGCCACTATAATAAATCTTCTTTGAAACGATATAGCTATATAAATAAATAACGACTAGTTCTAAAAGAACATGAATAAATGACGAGTTAAATGAATAGAAATGAAGACAACCAACAATTAATGTATTTATCAAAGTAAATAATAAAAAAATAAATAAAGATTGCTTTTTTTTGATAGAGAAAATAGTGAATATAAAAAAAGTAAGGAAACTACTTTCAAAAAATGCTGTTAAAAATAAAATCATACAAGCTCTCCTATAATATATTAATAATCAAAGTATAACATATTACTTTGGTTCAATCATTATTTATTTTTTTGAAATTTCAATAAAATTAAACAAAATAAGTATGTTAAGTACGTTGAATAGTATTTTTTGATTTCAATAAAATACGAATAAGAAGGGAAAACAGACGATTAAGAAAAAGGGGTTTTATTTCACTAGTTTTTTTTGTATTATAAAAATTGTTGTTTATATAAAAAGATAAATCAAATTTAATAACATTAATTTAAAAATGACTATAGGGAATAAGGAGGATCTGAAAGTGAAAAATATAAAAATTATTTTAGCTGATCAGGAAAGAGACTATGTTGTAAAGTTTAAAGAATATTTAGAATCACAAGAGGGAAAAAATCGCTTTGAATTAATTAGTGCAACAACTAAGGAAGCATTTGAAACTTTAGCTAAGTCAGAAAACTTTGATTTACTATTGGCGACTCCTTATTTTTTTGATAGTTCACTAGTTCACGAGATTCCAATTGTCATTGGTTTAGATGATCATACTAAAAAAAACAATTGGGATTTTCCACTAATCGAAAAATACCAATCTTTAACCAAGTTGATTGGGGAAGTGCTAGCCCTTTATTTTGAAAAAATTGAACAGACAGAGTATTTTATTGCCAATAATGGAGATACTAAAATAATTAGTACATTTTCCAGTACTGCTGGAGCAGGGAAAACTATTTTTGCGTTGAATCTTGCTAATGAATTAACGAAACTGAATTTAAACGTGCTTTATTTAAACTTAGAAACCATCCATTCAACAGCTTTATTTTTAAAAGATGATACGGATATGAGACAATCTTCCGAGCTAATCTATTTCACTCAAAAAAAATCAACTCTTCTTCTTTCTAAAATTGAAAAATACAAAAAAAGGGACTCATACTTAAATTTTGATTACTTTGACTTTATTAATAATCCAGCGGAGATGTTGGAAATGAAAAGTGAAGAAATTCACTATTTATTAGGTATTTTAAAAAGTAGTGATGTTTATGATTATGTCATTGTTGATTTAGATTCCCAACTACATGAACGTAATCTTGAAGTTTTACAGGCCAGTCAAAAAATTGTTTGGTTAGTTAAAAATGATGTAACGAGTATTTTCAAATCTGAACATATGCTAGAAAATAGTCGGACTTTAGTTGGATTAGAGGCTAAGGGAAATTCAGCACTTCATTTTGTCATGAATTACTGTCATCAAGAACAGCATTTAGAAACAAGTTTGCCTATAATGCATCATCTTCCTTTCGTCAGAAGTTGGGAGAATTTACGTCAACCAACAGCAATAGTTGAAGAAGATAGCTACTGTAAAGCTGTGGCCAATCTAATTGTCACGAATTTTGTAAAAGTGGAGGAGAATAGTGATGGTTGATGACACCGTAATCAAAGAGTTAATGGTTGAACTTCGTGCTACATTAGATTTTATGCACTCTATTGGCGATGATGAGATGCTGGAATACGTCGAAAATGCTGTTTTTGACTACGCTGCAGAACACAATGTTAAATCAAAAGATGTTCGGATGATTATTGATCGTATTTATCATGCTTTTCGTGGATTAGATGCCTTGCAGCCGTTGCTAGATGATCGTGAAGTCAGTGAGATTATGATTAATAACCATGAAGAAATATTTATTGAGAAGCGTGGAGAAGTCTTTCAAAGTGAATTGAAATTTGAATCACAAGAAAAGTTAGAGGATATTATTCAATCGATTGTTTCAAAAGTGAATAGGATTGTCAACGAGTCTTCACCGATTGTTGATGCAAGGTTAAAAGATGGTTCACGGGTGAATATTGTGTTGCCGCCAATCGCGTTAAAAGGTCCAGTAATGACCATTCGTAAATTTCCAGAAAGAGCCTTAACAATCGAAGATTATATTCAATATAAAAGTATCACACCTGAAGTCGCCCAGTTTTTAGAAAAGTTGGTTAAAGCTCGCTACAATATTTTTATTAGTGGTGGAACGGGATCTGGGAAAACAACATTTTTAAACGTAATGAGCAATTTTATTCCTGCCGATGAACGGATTATTACAATTGAAGATTCAGCCGAGTTGCAGATCAAATCCGTACCTAACTTAGTCAGTTTGGAAACACGAAATGCGAATACGGAAGGAAAAGGTGAGATTTCGATTCGGGAGCTAATAAAATCTTCATTACGGATGCGTCCAGACCGAGTAGTTGTAGGCGAGGTTCGTGGAGAAGAAGCATTAGATATGTTACAAGCAATGAATACAGGACATGACGGTTCATTATCAACAGGACATAGTAATTCAACGTATGATATGTTAAGCCGTTTAGAAACAATGGTGTTAACCGGAGCTAACTTGCCCGTTCAAGTAATTCGTCAACAAATAAGTTCAGCTTTAGATATTATGGTTCATTTATCTAGAATGCGAGATCATACTCGTAAGATTGTTGAAGTTTCTGAAATTATTGGTTTTGAAAATGGCGAGATTCAATTGAATTCGTTGTTTAAATTTATTGAAGAGGGCGAGTACAAAGGCAAAATAATTGGCGAGCTTAAGCCAACAGGTAATGAGCTGAAAAATCATTCTAAGCTGGCAATGGCAGGTATTCGTTTAGTCGAAGAAACATAAAGGAGTGGCGATACAATGGAGTTAATATCAGTTGAAACCGTTCAAAATATTGTTGGCGTTGTAGTGGCTACAGTCTTAATGGTTGTTCTGATTATAAAGATTCAAAAAAGAAAAGCTAAAGCGGCCAAAGAAAATGCTGAAAAAAAACAAGAAGAGCTGCATAAGAAAAAAATCCGAGCAACACAGATGCGGATTATTCATCAACGACAACAAGATGGAATTGGAGAACTAATCGATTATGCTGATTATCATATGAACCTAAAGGAATGGATTGTTGCCGTGATTGGAGCAGGACTTGTTTTTTCTATTTTAGGTTATATATTTTATGAAAAACCAGTGATTATTCTACTAATGTCTTTATTTGGATTATTCTTTCCGATTCAGCGCCGGAAGCAATTATTAGTAACGCGTAAACATGTCCTTAATCTACAATTCAAGGAAGCGGTTCAATCTTTATCTGCGTCATTAGCAGCAGGACGTTCGGCTGAAAGTAGTTTTCAAGAAGTTGCCTATGATTTGAAACTATTATATCCAGATCCGAATACGTATATTTTAAAAGAATTTGATATTATCAATCGTCGGGTTGAAAATGGCGAACCTTTAGAGCGTGCGATTGAAGATTTTGCCCAACGTTCTGATGTGGAAGATATTATGAATTTTGCCGATGTTTTTGTGACCTGTAAACGGACAGGCGGAAGCTTGGTAGAAGTAATGAAACGCACAGCGGATATTATCTCAGACAAATTAGAAGTTCAACAAGATATGAAGGTTCTTGTTTCGCAAAAGAAATTTGAAGCGCAAATCTTGAATTTAATGCCAGTTGGGATGGTTTTACTGTTAAAACTTACTGGTGGAGACTATCTAAATCCACTTTATGATTGGAATGGTCCTGGACCAGTGATTATGACTGTTTGTTTACTCTTTTTATTGGCAGCTTACTTAATCGGCCAAAAAATTATGAATATCAAAATGTAAGGAGACGAAGTATGGCTGTTATTTTAAAAATTAGTTTTGTTGTTTTAATTGGTTTTATTTTAATGATGTTATTGAAAGCTGGAAAAAAATACAAAGATTTTATTGAACACTACAAAAAAGCAGTCGGTTTGCCTTTTATGGCTCCGTATTCCTTTGAATTCTTAGATACTTTTTCACTAATTGAAAAATTCTATAAACAAATTGCAAATATTCAACAAAAAATGATCAGTCTTTATGGAACAAAAGATGCCACTAATCAAACTCGTGCTTTTCTTGCACAGATAATTTCTTTAACTACATTGGCTGTTCTTGCTACGTTATTGATTGGCATTATGCAACCAAATGATACTAGTGGAGCCATCGCGATGGGGATCTTAACGTTATTGATTCCTTTTGTATTAGTTAAGAACTTAGATACAAAAGAACGAAATCGCAGAATGGCCATCATCCATGAGTTGCCAGAATTTCTAAACAAATTAATCTTGCTAATTAATGCTGGTGAAACAGCCCAGAAAGCTTTTATTCGGTGTACATTAGCCAAAGCGGATTTTGTTGATAAAAGTCCATTGTACTATGAGCTAGCAGAAACCGTTACAAAAATTGAAAATAATTTACCTTTTTCAGAAGCCCTAAATCAATTAAGCAAGAAGTGTGCGATTCAGGAAATGTCAGTTTTTACAACGACTTTACTGTTGAATTATCGAAAAGGTGGAGAACAGTTGGTTCACTCGCTAAAAGAACTTTCAACTACGCTTTGGGGCAAACGAAAAGCCCAGACTCAAATGAAGGGGGAAGAAGCCTCTTCAAAAATGGTTTTCCCATTAATTATGATTTTTGGTGTTGTTATGGTAATTGTTGGTTATCCAGCACTGGCTATGTTTTAAAAAGCTAAAATCTGAAAGGTGGTGAGGCTGCAAAAGTAGAAAACAAAATCAGGTGAGGCTTTTATAAAAAATATAGATAAAAGTAATAAAAAAAAAGGAGGAACAAGAATGAAGAATTTTATGTTAGATTTCTGGAAAGATGAGCAAGGATTGGAAACACTAGAAATGTTATTGATTATTGCGATTATTGTCGTGATTGCTGTTATGTTTAAAGATAAAATCATGACTTGGGCGCAAAGTTTACTAGATAAAGGCGACGAGAATATCACGAATATTGTCGATAACAAATAATAAAATCAGCGGGGTAGAGAAGATGGAAGAATATATAGTGGAGATAAAGCGATTTTTGAAATCAGAGAAGGGCAGTGCTTTGCTAGAAGCCTCTTTTCTCTATCCTGCTATTTTAATTATTACAGTAGCAATGTTGCTTTTTACGATTGTTGTGTACCAACAATCTTTAGTTCATTATCAAGCTAGAAAAGTGGCGGATAAAGTAGCTTATGTATGGAATTACAATAGTGATTCCCAAGAAATTGGAAAAAATAATGGATTATTTGAAAAATACACCAGCCAAGATCATGGTGATGGTCTATATTGGCGATTACATGGAAATAATGTTCTTCAACAGTTTGGAATTAATTTTGGAAATGGCAGTGGTGTTGTCGGGACTAAAGAAAGTTTAGCTAAGACAAAATACAAAAGTACGAATGTGGAATTAGATATTAAATTTGAAAATAATCTGTTAGGTCGAAATCAAATTAAAGTTACTGCAAAAAGTGGATTTAAGATGCCAAGTCTATTGAAAAAAGGATTTGGCATCGATAAGGATGTTGAAGCCGTAGCTTATGCCGATGTGACAGATACAGTTGAAAGTATACGAGATTTAAGATTTATGGCATATGTGGTAGGAGAACTTAAAAACACTCTAGAAAAAGACGGGAAATTGGCAAGTATTCTCAGTAAATTAGGATTTTAACTAAAAGTAAGGAGATAAGATGGAGAATTTTTTTAGAAGACAAAATGGTTCTGTTTCAATTTATTTTATGATTGTTTCATTAATTTTTTTCTTATTTAGTACAGTTTTGATTGATTTTATGCGAATTATGGTTGCTGAAAGAAAACTAGAACATGCAACAAAAACAGCAGCAGCTTCAATTATGTCTAACTATAATGCAGAAGTAATGGGAAGATATGGATTGTTTGTTTTTGATGGAGATACGAGTAAAGCAACAGAAATGGCTTCTAATGTTACTAAAAGTAATCTTGAACTTAAAGATAATTTTTTTAATATTGCTGAATTGTCAAATTCAACAAGTCAAGTTGATTTTATGAAATTTGATGATCGTATTGGGTTAACCAGTGAAGAAACATTAAAGCAACAAATGCTAGAGTCAGTTAAGTATAAAGGACCATTAGCATTTGGCGAAGAAACGTTTGAAATATTTGATTTTTTTACTCAAAATGGACGAGATACCCAAGCATTGAAAAAAATGATGAAAGAACAAAAGAAAATTAAAGCAGAAATGGAAAAAAGGCTGGAAAATATTAAAGAAATTGAAGAAGAGTTAAAAAACATTGAGATTGCTCCAATCCAACTAAGCTTAAATCGAAGTCAAATTGAAGCTTATAATCAAGCTATTTTTATTAAAACGTATTTTGTTGAATCGGGAGATAGTTTTGAAAATAAACAACAAGCAATTTTTAAACAAGCTTATGAAAATGAAACTGATGAAAAGATAAAGGCGAACTTAAAGATTCAAATGGATAAGCATCATGAGGAATTAGAAAAGTTAAAAGATGCGGGAACCGATGCTGAAACGAGTTTGGGAAATGAAGTTACAAACATTAACGCAAAAGTAACGGAAGTAAAGAATGCACTATCTAAATTAAAAACTGCTGAATCCGCAATAAAAGCGGCTATTACTTCCAATGAAGAAATAAAAAAGAAGCTTGGCAATCTACCAAGTGGCGATTCAAAAGAAATTAACGAGATGCGCGAGGCGATACAAAAAGCCTATGTAGATCCAGTTAAGTTGACAGATATGCAAGGGAAAATTCAAACATCAAAAAAAAATTTAGAAACCTATCAAGGCAAGTTAGAAGCCTATAGTAAAAAAATAAAGGGCTATAAAAAAGCTTCTTTAAAACCGGGCATAGATAAAAGTTTAGCCATTGATAAAAATGATCTGAAAATTGATCAAGACTCTACTAAAGAACAAATAGAACAATCAGTAACAAATCGGGTTACTAAAAATAAAAATCATGCAATGGCAGTTGGTTATCAATCTGTAGTCGATTTGTATTTAGGCAAAGAAATATCAGCTATTGAGAATAGTGGAATTAATGAAATCAATCAAGCGATTGATGCAGTAGTGACGACTTCTAAAGAAAAAGAGGTCCGTCAAGAATTATCTGAAGATGAGAAAAAGCAAGAGGAAGCAGAAAAAGAAAAGACAGCTGGTGGTATGAAAGATTTAGGTAAGATTATGGACGTAATCAATACGGCTAAAGACAAATTAGATTCTGAACAAGCGATTTACGATAATTTAGAAGCGATTATGAAAAGTAATGACGCTGAAAATCAGAAGGACTACCCAGAAGGAAAAGCGCCATCAACCGATGCCGATGATTTAGTTGATCAAAGTTTTGATCTGTTAGACACGCTAACAACCATGGGCAATCAACTGAAGAACCGAGCTTTATTGAATGAATATTTATTAGGCGAGTTTGGTACAAGCCAACCAGTCAGTCTATTTGGTACAGATACAATCGATCCAGATAATATAGATGGTTTGATTTCTGATTTTGAGTTCCAGAATAAGCAAGTTGAATATTTGATGTATGGAAAAAGTACACCAGGTGCGAATTATGCATCAGCATTGTTGGAATTGATTATGATACGGTTAGTCTGTAATTTGATTTCGGGTGCATTTGATAAGGCTGTTCAAAAAGCTTTTAGCGTTAATATTTTGGTTGGTTTAGCAGCATTGATATCGTATACGATTATTGAAACTGTAAAGGATATTATTAAGTTAACTAAATCAAATGATATAGAACGTAAAGATAAATCTGCAGCTTTTTTCAAAATGAAAATTGGAAAAATTGACCCTTCAAAATTAACTTTAACATATCGAGACTATTTACGTTTAATGTTATTATTTGAACGGAAAAATCAATATGCTCGAGCATTAGCAGTAGTAGAACAAGTAAGTGAAGAAAAAGGAGTCGGGATAAAACCAACCCAAATAAAGGTAACAAATACAGCAAAAATTAAACCTTGGTTTTTACCTAACGCCGTTAAAACTTTTACTACTCTAGATAGTAAGTTAGTCGATGGAGAAATTGAGTTGAAAACAGAATTATATTATTCATATTAAAAGGAGAAGATAAACATGAAAAAATTAGTAATGACAATGGTATTAGGAAGTATATTTATTTTAGGAGCTTGTGGAAACACGACTAAAGAAACATCATCAAAAGAAGATACGTCAGAAAAATCGGTGACAACAGAACAGAAGAAAGATTCTAAAGAAAATGAAGGTTTAGGTGATTACAAAGGCTTGAAAATTGGTGATACAGTAGCAGTTAAAGGTGCAGATATGTATGATGGAACGATGGATTTTGATTTTACGTTGAATAAAATAGAATATACAATCCAACCGATAGCTGGAAAAGATCCAGGATATGATAGTGGTTTTATTATTGCTGATGTTACCATTAAAAATACAGGAACAGAAGAATTAGATGTTGATATATTAGCTAGTCTACAATATAGTGGAGCTCCTTTTTCATTCGGTTCAGATTTTGATTTGAAGGAGTTAGATGATTCAGAAAAATTATCAAAAGGTGAGAGTAAAACAGGAAAAATGATTGTTTATTATAAAAATCTAGATGGCACTATAACCTATGGGCTAGAAGGGTACTCCACATTATTTTCATATGATATCAAGGTAGATGAGATGAAAGACTATGTAGCTGAATAAGCTTTGCATATTTTAAAAGGAGATAAACATGAAAAAATTAGTAATGACAATGGTATTAGGAAGTATGTTGATTATAGGAGCGTGTGGAAATAATAAGGAAGAAAGTATGAACAAGGAAAATATATCAAATCAAGAAAGTCCATCTAAAAAGATATCAGAAAAAACAGATGATATCGAAAGTTATAAAGGATTAAGAATTGGAGATTTAGTATCGGTAAACTATGCAAAAGCTTTTAAAGGGAAATATGCATTTGATTTTACTTTGAATAAGTTAGAATTTACTGATCAACCACTAGGTGGATCAGAGGCGGAATATGAAAGTAGTTTTATTATTGCCGATATTACTATAAAAAATGTTGGAAAAGAAGCTTTACCATTAGAACAATTAGAGAATATGAAAATAGGGCCTGCTATTTTTGATTTTGGAGTGGATTATGAATTTAATGATATTGATGGCTCTGCAAAACTAGGTGTTGGCGAAAGTATAACTGGAAAAATGGTTACTGATTTCAGAAAATTAGACAGCAAATTAACATGGGGATTAGAAGGGATAACAACTGTGTTTTCATATGATATTAAAGCAGATGAAATTGGAGACTATGTACCTGAATAAAAAGTGTTTCAGTTCTCAATAAAAACGTATCATGTTTAAACCCTAGTTAAAAGGAGGAGGTGAGTAATTATTGAACAATTGGTTAAAGTGTGAAAAAGGTAGCCTACTCTTGGAAACAGCTATGATTTTACCAATTTTTTTAATGTTTATTTTTTTACTGTGGACATTGATCCGAATTTCGGTTATTCAAATGGCTTTGGATAAATCAACTTCAGACTTAGTTCAATCGGTTAATTCCTCAGCATATGGAATTAGTATTGTGATTGATAAGGGAAATGAACTGAAACAAGAGTTAAAGACTAAAGCCAATGGTGGAATTGATCAATGGATCGGTAAACAACCAGATGAGGCAGCGAAAATGTTGAACATTAGTGGAATTGACACATATGTTAAAGAGTTAGTTGGAAATGGAATTGACGGAGGATTACCAGTTGATGCAATTGGTTCAAGCTATTACGAAAAAATTGTAGGAAAAGAGGGACCTTGGTCTAATAGCAAATTAAAAGATGTATTTAAATCTAATATCCGAATGAAAGATAATGGTGAAATTAGTGGCTACTATGGTTCAGGTGATATAAAAATAGAAGAAGTTAACCCCGTTCAGGCTACTGGAAAAGAACAATTATATAAAGTTCGGGTTTCGTATGTTGTGCCTTTGAATTTGCCATTTCTTAATGGATATAAAGTAAATCTTCAAAGTGTAGCAGGTGGATATTTGTGGACGACTAATAGGTAACAGTCAATAAGTAAAAAAGGAGAACTAAATGATTGGAACATCGGTACTAATGTTATGTGTATTTTTAGGAATTGCTTTTTATTATGATATTCGCTACAATCTTATTCCAAATAAATTAATTTTATTTTTTTTGCCTTTAGCATTTATAAATACAATTGGTGTCTCTGGAGTTGGTGGATTAGTTGATAGTATGTTAGGTTTTTTAGTTAGTGGTGGAATTATGATGATCCTCTATGTTTTTAAAGCATTAGCAGCAGGCGATGTTAAATTATTCGCTGTTATTGGAGCCATAATGGGAATTGAATTTTCTTTGTATTGTATGATGTACACCATTATTGTAGGAGGAATTTTAGCTATTCTCATTCTTTTATTCACGCGAACATTTCTCTCGAGAATGTTAACAGCTATTCAACATATATGGACATCGATAAAAGTGAAAACGACAGAGCCATTAGAGGTTTTTAAAGTCACCAAAGCTAAAACAATGCCCTTTATGATAGCCGTAGTACCGGGAGCATTAATTGCGATTTATTATGTATATCTTGTTTAATTGGTTTGAAAAGAGGGAATGAGAAGATGAAATTAAAAAAGGAAATAAATCAACGAAGTGGGAAGAAGTTAGTTTATTGCAAAGAGTCAGGAGCCGCTTTTAAAGAAGAGGATTTTATTGAGATTGAGAAGAAAATGCTGGAACATAATCGAATACAGCAACTACTTCCAATTCACATTCAACAAATAGACTTTGAATTTGCAATTGATTTTTCTCTAGATGAGAAGCGCAGCGTAGCAGATTATATTCAAAAGAATACTTATTTGAAGGTTGAAGAAATATATGTACTATTATTAGAGATGATTAAAAAAATCGAACAGGCAGAAGAATATATGCTAAATCGACAACATTTTCTGATTGAAATCGATACTCTTTTTTATGTTGATTCATTACAACGAGTAGAATTAGTTTATTTGCCATTAAACGATCTTTTTTTCCAGTTTACAATAGAGGAACAAATTCAACAAATAACTAAAAAATTCCTGCAAAAAATTGATCCTGAAGCAGAAATTGAAGTGGATTTAGAAGAATTATTGACGTATCTGAAGGAACCACATTTTTCAATTCAGGGACTTAGAAAACTAGTTTATCGTCAAAGTAGAGCGTTGCCGCCAATGGAAGAGGAGCATAGTTTTAGTAAACAGGTAGGTGCATCAGCGAGTGCAAACTTAAAAAATGAAGCAACCGATACGAGTTTTACTAAGTTTATGAATCTCTTTAAAAAGCAATCAGAAAAAGTGGAAATAGATCAAAAGAATAAAGATGCAAAAAATAGTCAAAATGAAGATTTTATAGCTGCCAAGGGAAAATTAAAAAAAGACAACCTAGCAGTGGGACTATTAAGTATTCTAGCACTTGTGGTTATTTCTCAATTGGTGGCAGATAAACTGATTCTACTCGCTTTAGGAGGATTAGTTATTATTATTGGTTTAAATTATAGTCAAAAAATGAAAAAGCGAGTGAATGAAGCCTTTCCTGAAGAGAAGTCTGCTACTAAAAATACGGTTATTAAAGAGTCTAAAAAAGAAAAAACGCCTTTGACAATTGAGGAAAAAAATAAACGAAATAAAATCGCTTTGATTGTACTTGGATTAATGGCATTGGTTGTTTTGCAACAGTTAATAGACAATGGATTTGTGTTAGGTATCGGAATTCTGATCATTGGTGGAGTTACATTTTTATTCATAAAAAAGATGGGCTTAACAAAAGTTTCGCAAACAAATCCAGAAAAAAACAGCTTAGGTTTTTCAACGAAAAAACAACCGTCTAATGAGATGCCAAAGCAAAAGATTGCTGAATTATTAGCTGCAGAAAATGGTCCATTTAATGAAGGCAATTCGGAAGTCGAATTAGTTGACGGTAATATTCTTGAAACAAATGAGTCATTGAAACAAGCGAGTGTTGCTTCAAGTGAGCAAGCGTTAGCGGATTTCAAAGCTGAAATTAAAGAAGAATATTTACAAGAATTGCAAAAAGAAATAGTGGAAGAAAAGCAATTAAAAGCGGAAGTAGACTCTCAAATAATAGCTAAAAGTAAGATTAGTTATACATTAAAAAGTCAGCCGAAAAAAATTGAATCAGATTCAAAGATAGAAAAGAAAATGTCTACTATTTTAAAAAATAAAGTGTTCTTTATGAACGCTAAACCATTGTTAACATTAGAACGTTTTGAAAAGAATCATGGTTCTGAAAAAATCGATATTCATAAAAAACATTTTTTAGTGGGTCGTAATGAAAATCGAGTAGATTATTTTGAAAATGAAAAGGGAACTTCTCGTATTCATTTTGAACTTTTTTATTTAGATGATGTTGTGATGATTCGTGATCTAAATTCAAAACATGGTACTTTTTTAAACGAGTTTAAATTACAACCTTATGAAATGTATGAAGTTAAAGAGAATGACCGTATTCAGTTGAAATCGGTTCATTATTTATTAAAAAATGTAAAAATTAGTTAGGAGAATTAGATAAATGAAAAAATTTAGTAAAGTGCTTGGATTTAGTCTGCTTAGTGTATTGTTGGTCGGTTGTGGTGGAAAGGCTCAAGGATTAGCTGAAAAATCAACTGAAGTTCAATCTAGTTCTAGCAGTGAAGTAGCAGAAAAAATTGAAAGCCCTATAGAAGTTAAACTTAATCAGGGTTATTTTGTTTTATTTAATGAAACTAAAAAAGAAGAAACTAAAAAAGAACGCTTAGTTTTAGAATTAGAAGTAAAAAATTTAGTGAACAACGCTAATTTTCTTAATGAAAGAAAACTAGCTTTGTTAAATAAAGCAACAGATGAAGTGATAAAAACATATGTTTTTAAAGAGTTTGGTAGTGGGGTGCTTCAAGAAAAAAATGAAAAGGCAACGGGAGCCCTCTCTTTTGATGTTGAAGAGGGAGCAATGTACGATTTAGTCTATCAAGTAAATGATGACTGGCTTTCATTGAATATAACCGTAGATCCTGCTGATTACCAAGATACAAAAACAACCTTAGAAGATCCGCTAACAGCAACGAATGCTTATTTTAATGTCTTGGCTTTCAATGAAGAAGATGCTAATTATCAGAAACTAGTATCTAACAATCTGCAAAATGCTAACACACTTCATCAAAATTTGTTTAAAGATAAAGTTTTAGGAGCTTTATTTTCTAGATATAAACCAGATGAAGCAACAGTTTTATCAATGTATCAACGTTTCCAAGCAATGGAGAAAAAAAGAGCGACGATTGTGCCAACTTTAATCTCTAATGACACAGAAAAAGCCATTGTTTCATTGCAGTTTGAAATCATGTCTCATCAAAATATTAAAGATTTATTTTTTGAAAAGTCACAAGAAATAGGTTTAGCCACTCATTGGAGTGGAATTCTAGAAGGAAAAGAAGAAGAAGCGACGATTCCACAATTTGATGAAATTATGGAACAAACGGTGCTTGTAAGAAGAGAAGAACCTCTGGTAATTGAGTTAGTTAAAGTTGAGGATAAATGGGAATTTGATTTAAACAATGAAAATTTCCAAGCTATTTTTTATGGTGGATATCGTGGAAAATAAAGTGTAGTAAAAAAAGTCAGTTTCCATTATGGAAGCTGACTTTTTTTGATAAATTGTTTAAAAGCCACGTCCACCGCCGCCATGTTTTGTACCACTACTAGAAGTGCGAGTTGAAGTTGGAGTACTGCTGCTGCCCATACTTCTTCCGCTACCACCATGAGTCTTCCCACTACTTGAAGTACGTGTTGTCGTTGTTCCACCACCGCCACTGTTATTAGTGCGGTTTGGCGGATCTTTTTTCGGAATTCGACGAGATGTCGTTTTATCTTTCATTAAATTATCTTGTTGGAAGGTTAGGTAAGTTTGTCCGTTATTTCGGAAATTATAAGAGCTCGTGGTAGATTTCATCTTATACTTGCCAATAACCCCTAAACAAAAAAATCCAGCCAGCAACAAAGCAGACAACAAACTAGCTATTGTTTTTCCACCAGTAAATTTTCCAACTAAAGGCTTAACTTCTTTAGGCTTGGCTTTTTCTGCTGCTTTAGCTTTTGCTTCAAGGTCTTTTTGATAATAGTTCTTTGTTTGATTGAGAAAAGCCGTTGTAGCACCATAATAATTTTGATTTGGAAGTTCTTTAAAGACGGCATCGAGCAAACGCTCAATTCGAGCATCATTTAACAAGTTTATCATTTCACCAGATGTTGTGATAAAAGCTTCCCGATTGTCCATATCAAGTAATAATAAAATACCACTTTTTTCAGGACCAGTCCCGAATTTATTTTTATCGTAATAATCATCTGCATAGGCTGCACTTGTTTTTCCTTCGGCGTTATTCGTTGTGACAACGACAACATCCATTTGCATATCCTTTTTTAATTCTAGAATTTGTGCTTCTAATTGCTGTTTGTTTTCGGCTGATAGTAGCTGTGCTTGGTCGAATACACGGGTTTCTTCAGCTTGTACAGTAGCCAGTCCAGTCGTAAAACCTACGATCAAAACAAGGAGAAAGCATAATTTAGTTAGTGAAGTAGTCCATATTTTCATTAGAAGTAATACCCTCCTAATAAGAATAGAATAAAGAAGATTCCTGTTAAACCAGCAAATAATACCGCCATTTTTTTAGAATCAATAGGAAGTTCACCAAAAAATTTACCAGTTTGTCCATTCATTATATAGGAATAGTTTCGCTGGTTTTTTTGATAATTTAAAATCCAAACAGGCAATAAAACATATTTTGGTTTCAATTGTACATCATTAAGTTGAACCGTTAGTTTTTTTATTGATGATTTGCCAGATAGTGTACTTTTCAGCATGGTCTCACCATTTCTGCGAATGTTTTGTTGTATCTCAGTCTGGAAGACATCCATTTCTTTATTTCGTTTTTCAGCTTGAAAACCAGATAAATAACTACTAGAAAATTTTGTCAAACTAGACAAATCATAGGGATGAATACTTTCTATCATAGATGCACTATTTTTAGAAAGTGCATTCCGGAAGATCCCATTAAATTGCATCGTTCCTTTTCGGAGACTAGTGTATTGTTTCGTATTTATATATTCCGTATCCCCATTTCGCCAACTGGTAACGACACTTGTGTCAGCTGTTAATTGTCCATCAACGGATCCATCGATAATCCAATAGGGGAAGTAAATACCAGTAATATTCTCAATTTGTTTCTCATTAAAAAAAGCCTTTGGAATAAATTTCTTTTTCTGAACCCAATTTAAAAATTGTTGTGTGGCGCGTTCTTTTCCAATTGAAAAAGGAATAATAGCATCAGGTAAAAAATCCCCTTCCAAACGACCAGCAAGAATAACTGGGTTATGGCAATAATAGCAATACGTAGCAGCAGTAGTTGTTTCTGTTACAATCTCAGCACCACAACTGGGACAAGAATAAAGATTTGCCTCCGTTAACGGTGGACTCTCATAACTTTCAAATGCTGCATTTTGTTCAGTGGTTGCCTCTGTTTCTTGATCAGAGGACACTGGATTTTGGAAAGCTTCAAGTTGACTAGCTGTAAAATTACTTAAACAATACTCACAATGAAATTGTTGAGTATCAGGATTAAAAGTTAAACCAGCATCGCAATTTGGGCATTTATGTGTTAAAACGTCCATTTTTGAACTCCTTTTAGATTAATTTAAATGATCGTAATTATTTACTTTAAGCAAATGGTTGTCCACATTCAGGACAGAATTTGGGTCTAGGCTGTCCTTCTGGAATTTTGTAGCCACAATTGCTACAGAATTTTGCTGCGGCAACTTCTGGTTCAGGTTTTGGTTTCCCACAATCAAAACAGAATTTACCAGTATTACGAGTACCACATTCGCATGTCCATAATTCTACTTGTGTTTGTGGAGCGACTTGCGGAGTTTCAGCTTGCGGTTGTTGCTGGCTCTGATTTTGTTGATTTTGCATTTGTTGCTGATTGGCTTGAGACGTTGTTCCCACAAAATTACCGCCAGTTTGTATGCCTGAATTCATAGCGAAAAAGCCATTAACACTTCCATTAGGATTTGAACCAGCAGCTTCCATACCACGAGCTACAGCGCCTTGAACATATCCTTCGCGAACACCAGGATCACTAAGCATGGCTCCTTGATTTCGCATTTGAATTAAGGCTTTTGACTCATCATCATATGAAATACTTGCAATTCCAACAGCTTGAATCTCCATACCACGAGTAACGCGCCATTCTTCATCTAACGTTTCAGACATAAATTTACTTAGTTGAGTTCCTTTAGAAGTAACATGAGAAACACGTTCGCCATCAGCGGATAGTTGATTGATAGATGCTTGTAAAGCTTCAAGAAATTCATTTAGATATTGTTCATTAATATCTTGGATATCAACTTTGACTTTATTACGCGGAATGGCTTCTTTATAAAATAAGATTGGGTCTGTAATTTTGATAGAGTAGGATCCGTGAGCTCGAAGAAAGAGTTCTGCATTGTAAAAATTATCAAAATAATTAATTGGATTTCGCGTTCCAAAACGAATTCCTTTGATTTCTTGCAAATTAATATAAAAGACTTCTTGTTTCGTAGGAGTTACGCCACCAAATTTGATACGATCAAATGAATCTGCAATGGCATCTTTAAAATTCCCAGTAAATAGAGAGGGAAGTGCTGTATCATCTACATGGTAATAACCTTCTTCTGCTGTAAAATCAACAATTTTTCCACCATCAGTTAAAATCATAAATTGATTAGGATTAACATGAATGACTGAACCCGTTGAAATTGTGTCAGAGGTTCCTTTTTGATTAGCCCCACGTTTTTCACTTTTTCGGACATGTACGCCTTTAACAAAAACTGTTGAATCACTCATTTTATCAGGCTCGATGACCTCAAGCCATTGATCGGCTAAAGTATCGGAAGCCGAGGTTAGTGCTACTTTAATTAAACCCATTTAAATCAACCTTTCTATTCTTAAATTACCTTATACATAATTAATAGTAGCATAGTTGGAAATGCTTGTATAGACGTTAATTTATTGGATTTTGAACAGAAAAACTAAAGAGAAAGGTTCTGATTTTTATTGGTTAAAAAAAGAGTTTATAGAAAATATCAACTACTATAGTTCAGGCATTTTAGTATCTCTTTTAACAACTTTCATTGTAAAATAAATAAGTGATAGGGAAGATAAGAAAAAAGGGGGAATTTTGTTGAAAAAAGCAGATAGCCTAATGAATCAATTGGACTATTCTTTGGAAAAAAAGCTTGATTTATTTGATAAAAGCAAATCACGTTATATGCTTCGAGCGTTTTTAGCGTGTTTATTTCTAACATTAGGTTCGGCAGTGGCCTTTAGCATTGCCAGTAAAGGAGATCATATTGCGCCAGGTTTGGGGAAAATGCTGTATGCCTTCATGTTTAGTTGGTCTTTAGTGATGATTGTGTATTTAAATGCAGAATTAGGTACATCGAACATGATGTATTTTACTGTTGGATTTTATCAACGTAGAGTAACTTTTAGTAAAGCAGCGACTGTATTAGTTACTTGTATTCTTTTTAATCTAATTGGTGGAGTAGTAGTAGGCTTCTTAATGTCTAAAACAACGATTTTTACCGAATTACCAAAAGATGACTACATCTTTACCGCTGTGACTGCTAAATTAATGAAAACACCTCTTCAAATTTTTGTAGAAGGAATTTTTGCGAATATTGTTGTAAATACCGCTGTTATGGCTTCTATGAGAATGAAAGATGATGCGGCAAAAGTGATTAGTTTAATCTTTATTATCTATATTTTTGCTTTCTTAGGCTTTGAACATGTGATTGCTAATTTTCCAGCGTTTTCTTTAGCTTATTTTGCTTCTGGTGGAACGTTGGCAGCCATGACGTTTAGTGCTGTTGGAACCAACCTATTACTCGCTTTCTTAGGGAATTTTGTTGGTGGAGGTTTGGTAATGGGGTTAGGGTATGCTTGGTTAAATAAAACAGATTCTATCTATCAAGATTAAATCTAAAAGAGCGTGAAACAAAACTGGTTTTCAGTTTGTTTCACGCTCTAAGTTCATATAAATGGTGAGAAAAAGCAATCCCTTGAGTTTATTTACTTTTCTTTTTATTATGGCGTGAAGATCGAGAAGGGAGAGAATCAAAAATGGATTCATCATCATCTTCTTCGGGAGCCGTTTCATGGTTAATATCACTAAAGACTTGACTTAAAGCATCAAATTCATGCAATGCCTCTTCTTCTGTTAACGGTTCTGTAGGCAAATCATTTAGTGGCTCTTCTTCAATAATCGCCTCAATTTCTTCGACTTCCGTAACCGGCTGTTCTTCAAAAGAAACGAAAGGCTCAGTAGCTTCAGGTTCCTCAGCGGATATCTCGGGGACAAAGTTGATAAAAACGTCTTCTTCGATTTCATCCTCTTCTAGCTGAATAGAAGGAACGTCTGTAGGAACTTCCATAATTTCTTCAGTTTCAACGAAATCTTCTACAGGTTCGGTAAACTCTTGTCTAAGTTCTTTTGTAAAAGTTTCAGTCAAAGGTACTTCAACTTCCTCAGTAATGAAATCCTGTGGAATCGCTTCTTCTTCAACTGGAGGAGTTTCTGATGGCAAATCAAGAATACCAAAACGATCTTCAAAGTAAATGAAGTCATCCTCTGATTGTTGTTTTTCTTCAATAGATTCGTTCAAAACCGGTTCAACAATTTCTTGATAGTCTGCTTCAAGCTCATCATCTGTTAAAAAATCATCGTTTAAAGTAATGGTTTCTAAAGGTTTATCAATAGAAACAGAATCTTTAGCATCCCATTGCAAGGTAATTGTGACTTTGTTACCACGAGAATTAATTTCAGAGATAGCTTCTGAATAGAGTTCTTGTTGTGCTTGCAGTTGTTCCGCTAAGAATCCAGCTTCTAAGCTAAAGTTAGGATTGCCATGTTGAATTCGAGCAGTAATAGTTGGTCCAGTTAATGTGTAAAGTTTTTGATGTTTTTTTTCTTTAAGCAACACTAAGTCGCCAAAACATGCTTTTTTGAAAAACAGGACTAAATCATCAAAATCAGCAACAGGATATTGACGCGCTAATTCTTTTCCAGCCCAATATAAGATTTCGTGTGTTTCTTTTCCAAGAATATTTGGTAAAAGGCTATCACGAATTAATTCGTAGCCAAACATAGAAATGGTTCCAGTAAATTTTTCTAAATCAATCGGTTTTAATTGTTCATCATTTTTCATTTAGTCATCACCTCAATTTTATCTTCTTATCTATTATAACGTTAAATGTTGTGGAAGCCTATCTTTTTTGCTTTCCTTAACGAAAATTAAAGAGAATTGCTGGAATTTGTCAAGAATCTGTTAAAAGATGAAGCTAACTCTTGAATTTTAGTGAAAAAAAGGTGAAAATAGGAGATAGTATAAAATCATTAAAATGAAAGACTAAAAAATAAATCAATCTACAAAAAGAGCAAGAATTAACTATGAAAAAGTGAACTAAATGAATTTTTAAAAATGAGGGGAATTTATGAAAAAACAGGCAATCGGCTTTATTGATTCAGGAGTAGGTGGTTTGACAGTTGTTAAAGAAGCGATGCGTCAACTCCCCAATGAATCTATTTATTATGTAGGCGATACGGCCCGCTGTCCATATGGTCCAAGGCCAGAGGAACAGGTGCGCCAGTTTACTTGGGAAATGACCCACTTTTTATTGGATAAAGATATCAAAATGTTAGTGATTGCATGTAACACAGCAACAGCAGCAGCATTGGAAGATATTAAAAAGAAATTAGCGATTCCTGTTATTGGTGTGATTTTACCAGGAAGTCGTGCAGCAATTAAAGCAACTAATAGTAATTTAATCGGTATCATTGGAACCGCAGGAACTGTCAAAAGTAATATGTACCATGATATGATTCGCTCAAAAGATCGTTTGGCGAAAGTGTCTAGTTTAGCTTGTCCTAAGTTTGTGCCAATTGTAGAAAGTCATGAGTATAATAGTGCGATTGCGAAAAAAGTAGTAGCGGAAACATTAAAGCCGATGCAAAAAAAAGGTGTAGATACGTTGATTCTTGGCTGTACCCACTATCCGCTATTACGTCCGATTATTCAAAATGTGATGGGATCTGGGGTAACACTGATTGATTCTGGTGCAGAGACAGTTAGTGAAGTGAGTACAATACTAGATTATTTTAATATTGCTGAAGATAGTAAAAGCAAGCTTTCTGTTGAACGCTGTTTTTATACAACCGGATCGGCTCAAATGTTTAGAGAAATTGCTTCTGACTGGCTAGGTTTAGCTGAGATGGAAGTGGAAAATATTAAACTAGGACATGGCTAACAAATCTATTTGTTAGCTAGTTAGTAATTTGGATAAATTATGAGAAACTAAATTGAAATGAGGAATTCACCAGATGCGTAGTGATGGCAGACAATATGATGAAGGACGTCAAGTAACAATTGAAACAAATTATTTAAAACACCCAGAAGGCTCTGTTTTGATTTCAGTAGGAGATACAAAGGTAATCTGTAATGCTACGTTAGAAGAAAGAGTACCGCCTTTTATGCGTGGTGAAGGGCGTGGTTGGGTAAATGCAGAATATAGTATGTTGCCTAGAGCTACGGAATCAAGATCTATTCGCGAATCATCAAAAGGCAAAGTAAAAGGGCGCACCATGGAAATCCAACGTTTAATTGCACGTAGTTTACGTGCAGTTGTTGATCTAGAAATACTAGGTGAACGATCAATTATGGTAGATTGTGATGTTATTCAAGCGGACGGAGGTACACGGACAGCAAGCATAACAGGTGCATTTGTCGCCTTGCAATTAGCTGTTCAAAAGCTGTTAGACGCAGGTGAGTTAACTGAAAATCCAATTAAAGAAGGATTAGCTGCTATTAGTGTTGGAATTTTACCAGATGGAGAAGCTGTACTAGATTTGAATTATCCAGAAGATAGTTCAGCAGCAGTGGATATGAATTTAGTTATGACTTCAAGCGGTCGTTTTGTTGAAATTCAAGGAACTGGAGAAGAAGCAACATTTACAACGGAAGAATTAATGCAAATGTTAGCATTAGGAAAAAAAGGCATTCATGAGTTAATTCAGTTACAAAATACCGCTTTACGCCAAAGTGTGGATACATTGGTTCTACCAACGCATTCTGCTTCAGCAAAAGAAATTTTAATTGCTACAAATAATCCAGGGAAAGCGCGCGAATTTGATGCATTATTTGCTAAAAAAGGTTGGACTGTGAAAACATTATTGGACTATCCAGCAATTCCAGAAGTTGAAGAAACAGGTACGACTTTTGCTGAAAATGCGTTATTAAAAGCTGAAACTATTGCGAAACGTTTAAATATGCTTGTGTTAGCAGATGATTCTGGCTTAAAAGTGGATGCATTATCTGGACAACCAGGAGTGTACTCGGCTCGTTATGCAGGAGAACCTAAAAGTGATGCTGCAAATAACGCCAAATTACTCCATGAATTAAGTTCGTTTAAACCAGAAGAAAAAACAGCTCAATTTCATTGTACGTTAGCTTTGGCAATGCCAGGTAAAGAAAGCTTAGTTGTATCAGGAGAAGTGGCTGGTTTGATTATTGCTATTCCAAGAGGCGCTAATGGTTTTGGTTATGATCCGTTATTTTATGTGCCAGAAATGAAAAAAACAATGGCGGAATTGGCTAGCGAAGAAAAAAATAAAATTAGCCATCGAGCAAAAGCATTGGTCAATCTAGAAAAAGTGTGGGATGATTGGATTAAATAAACCATAAAAAAGAGGTGTTTTAAATGAAAGTATTAGTTGTCAGTGACAATCATGGAGATCGTGACGTATTAGTTGATTTGATTCAAACTTATCAAGGAAAAGTCAATCAAATGTTTCATTGTGGAGACTCAGAACTACCATCAGATGATCCAATTTGGGAGCAGATGTTAAGTATTCGTGGCAATTGTGATTATGATTCAGCTTTTCCAACTTCTCGTGTGACTAAAGTTGATGGAGAAACGGTACTAACGGTTCATGGTCATTTACACGATGTAAAGTTTACAATGGATACCTTGATTTATGCCGCTAAAGAAGTAGGTGCTAGTTTTGCCTTTTTCGGTCATACACATGAATTAGGTGTAGAAATGGTGGATTCGATTTTATTGTTAAATCCTGGAAGTATTTCTTTACCAAGAGGGCGCTTCAGTGGAACAAAAACTTATGCGATTATTGAAACGACTCCTGAGCTAATCCAAGTAACTTATTATGATCGAAGTCATCAACCAGTTGACGGGTTGCATTTTGACTTTAAACGCTAATAAAAAGGGCTGGAAACAAAACGATTTTTTTAGTTTTGTTTTCAGTTCTTTTTTTAGTGATTTCTCTAATGGTGTCTGAAAACATATGATATGTCATTAAAAAACTATAAAAATTACATTTAGAATCATAGGATTATTTGATATGCTAAAGAAAATTGGGGAATTCTGCAGAAAGGGGCCTTGGTTGTTGTTGGATGTTTTTAGGGAATTTATTTGAAAAAGGAGAGTTAACATTTGATATCTAAAGTAAAAAAAACACTTATTTGTTCATTTTTAACTGTAAGCGCTTTAACGTTAGCGATGACTATTCAATTGATGCCAGTAAAAGTACATGCTGAGGATGGACCTAAAAGTACATTACAAACTGGAGATTCCGAACAAGCAATTCCAGAAATTAAAGAAAATCCTTATGCTTCACATTTTTTTCCAAAGGAATTACTGGAATGGGATGCACTGAAAGATGAAGATGCAATTCATAATCGTTCATCTGTACCGCTTAGAAAAAGAGTTCAAGGAGAGAAAACGAATCAAGATCAAAGTTTGGAAGCAAAAGTTGTTTCTTTGGCAATCACAAATCGAAACACAAGTGGAACCCCATCCCAAGGTAGCGGAGATAAGGCAGTTTATAATTTTAGCTATTGGCAATATGTGGATACGTTAGTTGCTTGGGCAGGTTCTGCCGGTGAAGGAATTATTGTGCCACCTAGTGGAGATGTGATTGATTCAGCTCATCAAAATGGTGTGCCAGTTCTAGGAACAGTCTTTTTTCCGCCAACTGCATATGGTGGAAAATCAGAGTGGGTGCAACAATTTGTTGTGAAAGATGCCGATGGAAACTTTCCAGTAGCAGATAAATTACTATTACTTGCTGATTATTATGGATTTGATGGTTGGTTTATTAATCAAGAAACACAAACAGATGCTACAACAGCTAAAGCCTTGCAAGAGCTTTTAGTCTATTTACAGCAACATAAGAAACCGGAACAAGATATAATGTGGTATGATTCGATGCTTGAAAGTGGAAATATTTCGTGGCAAGGTGCTTTAAATGATCGAAATAAAACTTTTTTTCAAAAAGATGCACAACAAGTAGCAGATACTATGTTTTTAGACTTTAACTGGAAAAATAACCCAAGTAAATTAGATAGTTCGGCTAAAATGGCAACGGATCTAAATCGCTCACCGTATGATTTATTTGCTGGAATCGATGTACAAGCTCAAGGATTCAATACGTCTACTAAACCTAGTAGCCTTCTCCGCAATGGTCAACCGATAGTTTCATTAGGGTTGTATTGTCCTGACTGGACACTGCGGGATGGAGCTAATTATGATGTGAATAAATATTGGGAAAATGAAGAAAAATTCTGGGTGAACTCAGCAGGAGATCCTCGTGATACTAGTATGGAGGCTAGTAAATGGCAAGGGATTTCTCGTTATTTTGTAGAAAAATCAGCTGTTACAAGTTTGCCTTTTGTAACGAATTTTAATGTTGGGAATGGCGATAATTTTTATCAAAATGGGCAGCTAGTAAAAGAGGGAGCCTATAATAATCGTAGCATTCAAGATATTATGCCAACGTATCGTTGGATTCTTGAGAATCAAGGAAATCAGCTAAGAGCAAGTATTGATTATAGTACGGCTTTTAATGGTGGTTCATCTATTGCGTTATCTGGTTCGACAGTCGAAAATGGCGAAACAACTGCCAAATTATATAAGAGCCAATTAGCCTTAACAGGTAAAGAAAAAGCAACTTTGGTTTATCAAGGAAAAGCGACACTTGAATTAGTCTTAGGTTTTACAGACGAGCCAACTAAATTAATCCCGTTATCTGGTGAAACACAGGACGGCGATTGGCAGAAGCTTCAAGTTGACTTAAGCCCATATAAAGGAAAAACAATTGATACGATTTCTGTTAAAGTAATCAGTCAAGAAACAAAAAAAGAGACAAAGATTCAATTAGGACAGATTGAAATTGCGGATATGAATGAGATGACGGTTAGTCCGATTCAAAATTTAGAAATTGTTGGGCAGTCTATTGAAGAGGATTTATTTGCTAATTTACGCTTCAAGTGGACGTCAGCTGCTGAAAATACAAAGAGCTATAATCTTTATCAAGTTGCAGAAAATGGTGAGAAACAGTTAGTTGGAGTGAGTACTAATCAAGCGTATTTTGCGGCTAAGCAAAAACGTCCTAGTACAAATAGTCTTCATTATCAAGTAGTTCCAGTAGATTCATTAGGAAAGGAACATCTGACAGCAGCAGCGAATATTAATTTTACTTTTAATGCCTTGAAAGCACCAACAGCTGATTTTTCAGCGAATAAATCTTTTGTTAAAGTTGGTGAATCTATTGAATTAATGAGTCAATCAGCGCAATCTGCTGAAAAATTGACTTGGTTAATTGAAGGCGGAACACCAGAAAACGGTGAAGGTAAAAAAATTCAGGTTCAATTTGCTAAGGCGGGAACGTATACGATTCGTTTAACTGCTAGTAATTCCGCAGGTGACACTGAAAAAGTCAAAGAAAATTATATTACAGTTTACGATGATCAATTTAAGGAACCTTTAGTTAATTTAGCTTTAGGTGCTGTAGCGACTGAAGCATCTGGTTACACGAATAAAAATGAATCCCCTAAGCAAGCTTTGGATGGTGATCTACTAACTAAATGGTGTGATAATGCCCATGATCAACCATGGATGAGTGTTGATTTAGGTAAGCCTGTTTCGATTGTTGGTTTTAAGCTTTATCATGCCGAAGCGGGTGGTGAGAATGCTGAATGGAATACGAGAGATTATGAAATTCTAGTTAGCCAAGATAATCAGAATTGGTCAGAAGTCGTTCATCAAGATAAAAATACGAAAGGCATAACGGAAGACTCAATTCCTTTAACAGAAGCACGTTATATTAAGTTGAAATTAAATAAAGCTGAGCAAACTGGTAAAGTAGCTCGCATTTATGATTTTGAAATTTGGGGTTATCAAAAAACTGGAATTGAAGTTGTGCCAAATCAAGAGGCACTTAGCCAACTCCGGAGTCAATACTATCAAACAAATGTGAATGAAGCTGAGTATACAGTAGCTAGTTTTACCGAATTAAAAGCGGCGCGAATAGAGGCTAAGCGTATTTTAGAGGTGAGTCAATCTGTTCCATTAGGAGAAATTGAAGCAGCCATTCAACGACTAACTACAGCTTTTCAATCGTTAGTATCGGTACAAGATGAAGCCTATAAGAAATTAGCTGAGTTGATACAAGTCGCTGAAAAGATTGATGGAACGTTATATACAATCGAAAGTTATCAAAATTTACAAGAGAAATTAATCCAAGCCAAAGAATTGGTTCAACAGCCTAATTTGACGATTGCTGTGTTAGAGGCGCAATACAATCAGCTACAAAAGCAGTTAACTGATTTAACTTTAGTTGAAAGTAGCCCGGTAGAAGTTGCTAAAATAAAACTCAGAGAAGCGATTAAACAATTCAAAGAAGTCAATTCTGCCTTATATACACTAGAAAGTTATCAAAAACTCTCTGAACAAATAAGCTTTGCAGAAGAAATGTTAAAAGATTCTACAGCAACGTTACAAACTATTCAAATAACTACCGGAAAATTACAGCAGCTATTTGATGAGTTAGTAACACTTGAATCAGCTGATTTGACGCAAGCACTAACTAAATTACAACAACTTGTCAATAACGCTAAAGAGTTAACAGAAAGTCATTATACAATTGAAAGCTATGCAAAGATGACGACTCAATTAGAATTAGCCCAGGGAATCTTAACTATGGAAGAACCTCTATTATCGGAAGTTGAAGGAAGAGGGACAGCGTTACAAAAAGCTATTGATGAGTTAATTTCTACCGATTCAATGCTTGTTCAACAAATGAAGGACCAGTTAAATGAGATCTTAGAGCAAGCTAAAAAAGTCAATTCTTCCTTGTATACAATGGCAAGCTATCAGGGACTTCAATTGGCTATAGCAGATGGAGAAAAACTAGTTAGTGATCCTTTATCGACAATTCAAGGTTTAGAATTTGCAAAAATCAATATCCAACAAAGAATGGATCAATTGGTAACACTTGAAACTGCTGAAATTCAAGCGCTTCATAAAAAAATCAGCGCATATGTGGTTCTTGTGAAAGAGTTAAAAGAAACAGAGTATACTTCTGAAACATTTAAGCTTTTAACCAATCAGATTAAAGCAACTGAAGTCATTCTATTGAATCCAGCAAGTTCATTAAGTCAACTACAAGCGACTGAAAAAGAGTTAGAAACTGCAGTGGCACAATTAATCATGAAAAAAGAGGATCAACAACAAGAAAAAATAAATCAAGCTAGAATAAAATTAAGCGAATTAATTACAACAGCAAAAAGTTATCAAGAAAATCACTATACAAGTGAGAGCTACCAAATTTTACAACAATCCGTTACAACAGCTGAAAGTCTTTTGGCAATGAGAAAAATAGCTACTTTGGGAGAACTTGAGGAAGCAATGGCAACTGTAACAGTAGCCATAAATAATCTGGTTCCTATAGAGGAAGGCAATCGTCAAAAAGTGAAACTAGAAATTGCTGAATTATTACGTAAAGCTAAGCTAGCTATTAATCAAGAGCAAGAATTTACAAAAGAATCAATCCAGTCTCTGAAAGGAGCAATTGCTAAAACAGAAGAAATTATAGCGAACCCAGATGTTACGTATTCTGAGTTGGTGGCAACAAAAAATGATTTAGAACAAGCTTATACGGGGCTAACTCCAATGGTAGTTGAGAAAGAGGGAGATACCGAAAAAGAAGGAGTGAAACCAACAAATCCAGTAATTAGTATTCCAACAACAACAACGCCACCTGTCCAACAATTCAATGCGCCTACCAATCCATCTTCAACCGAAAGCCAGTTTCCTAAAACTGGTGAGAAAACAAGCAACAGTATAGGAGCATCAGTGGGCTGGATTTTAATTTTGATTATCAGTGGAACCACTTTTTACAAGATTAAAAAACAAGAACCAATGAACTAATTAAAAAACATGAATGAAGGCAATGATGCTTTGATTCATGTTTTTTATACGTACGTGAATAGTTGAACAAATCATTAAGCTTTTATTAAAATTAAAATTTTGATTCGTAAGACTACTTTTTTATGTGTGAATAACGTAAAATAGAAGAGGAACTATTTATTGACTCTAAGGAGGAACTGTTAGACATGATAGGTAAAGAAATTGGCGAAATGCTACTTGAAAATAAAGAAGGATTTTTAATTCCAGCTGAAACGGTAGCCCATGTTCAAGTAAATAACCACTTGGATCACGCGTTATTGGTGCTAACGAAAATTCGCTATTCCGTAATTCCAGTATTAGATAACGAGTATCGTATTAAAGGATTAATTTCAATGCCGATGGTGATTGATGCGATTATGGGTCTTGAAGAAATTAATTTTGATAAATTAAGTGACATCTGTGTGCATGAAGTTATGCAAACTGATTTTCCGATTGTGCATAATCCCTATGATTTAGAAGAGGTTTTGCATTTATTAGTGAATCACGCTTTTCTTTGTGTAGCTAGTGAAGATGGAAGTTTTACAGGAATCGTTACTAGGCGTGAACTATTAAAAGCAACCAATCGAATTGCTCATGAATTTGAAAATGAATTCGATGTCTTAAAAAAAGTTAAAAAGTAAGCATAAAAGAATTCATTTTTTCGTTAGAATTTGTTATTCTTATAAAGGACTATTGAAAAGTAGGTCAGAAGGAGTGGTTCATGATGGATGCAAACGAAATTATTAAATTTATTGCAGATAGTAAGAAGAAAACACCTGTAAAGGTTTACCTTAAAGGAAGTCTAAAAGAACTAACTTTCCCTGAAACAATCCAAAATTTTACGAATTGTAAATCAGGTGTATTATTTGGTGACTGGCAAGATGTAGAGCCATTTTTGAAAGAAAATAGTACTCTTATTTTAGATTACGTTGTTGAAAATGATCGTCGTAATTCAGCAGTTCCATTAGTCGATACAAAACCATTAAATGCTCGTATTGAACCTGGTGCGATTATTCGAGATCAAGTTGAAATTGGCAATCAAGCAGTTATTATGATGGGGGCATTAATTAATATTGGTGCGATTGTTGGCGAAAATACGATGATTGATATGGGTGCAGTTCTAGGTGGACGTGCTACAGTTGGAAAAAATTGTCATATCGGTGCGGGTGCTGTTTTAGCTGGTGTTGTTGAGCCTGCTAGTGCACAACCAGTTGTGATTGAAGATGATGTTTTAATTGGAGCAAATGCGGTTGTTTTAGAAGGCATTCGCGTTGGCAAAGGAGCAGTTGTTGCGGCGGGTTCAATCGTTGTTAGCGATGTAGCACCTTATACGGTTGTTGCTGGTGTTCCAGCTAAAAAAATTAAAGATATTGATGAAAAAACAAAAAGTAAAACAGGCTTAATTGATGAGCTACGTAAACTTTAAGATGTCAATAAAAGTAGTTGTTGAATTAAATTTTAAGCCATCTCTGTATTAGAGATGGCTTTTTTTGAAAAGGAGTGGTTCACTATGACAGAATTAAATCCATTTGTAGCAATTCGTAGAGAGCTGCATTTAATTCCCGAGATTGGTTTAGAAGAGTATAAAACACATGATTATTTACTAAATAAAATTAATGCATTACCACAAGAACATCTAGAAATCAAAACTTGGAAGACAGCTATTGTTGTTCGAGTTAAAGGTTCAGAGGGAGAGAAAACAATTGGTTGGCGGACAGATATTGATGGCTTACCAGTTAGTGAGGAAACGGATTTACCTTTCAAATCAACTCATGAAGGACGAATGCATGCTTGTGGTCATGATATGCATATGTCAATTGCATTAGGATTGTTAACGCATTTTAGTCAGCATCCAGGGAAAAATGATTTAGTGATTCTCTTTCAACCTGCAGAAGAGAATGAATGTGGGGGCAAATTAGTTTACGATCATGGACTACTAGATGAATGGATGCCACAAGAATTTTATGCCTTACATGTTCAGCCGGAATTACCTGTAGGAACGATAGGAACACGAGCGGGGACCTTATTTGCAGGTACATGTCGAATTAAGGCAGATTTCACTGGGAAAAGTGGTCATGCAGCTTATCCTCATGAATCCAATGATATGATTGTTGCGGCAAGCCAATTTGTGAGCCAATTGCAAACAATTGTGAGTCGGAGTGTGAATCCTGTTGAAGGCGCAGTGATTACAATTGGGACCTTTAATGCAGGAACTACAGAAAATATTATTAGCGGAAATGCCAGTCTAACAGGTACTATCCGAACGTTGACGCCTGAAATGAGCGAACATATGATTGAGCGTGTTCAGCAAGTTGCTGCTGGAATTGAAGCATCGTATCAATGTAAAATTGAGTTAAGCTTAGTTCAAGGCGGATATTTACCAGTCGTTAATGCAGAAAAAGAAACCACAGAATTTATTGAATTTATGAATCATCATTCAGCAGTAGATTTGGTTATTTCACCAACAGCCATGATAGGGGAAGACTTCGGTTATTTACTAAATAAAGTACCAGGAACGATGTTTTGGTTAGGCGTAGATAGTCCGTACGGCTTACATCATCCTAAAATGAGTCCCAAAGAAGAGGCTATTCCGTTTGCTATTCAGCAAGTCGGGGCGTTTCTAGAAATGAAACTAGCTAAATAATAAGAAAAACCTACCACTAGTTTAGCCACCCGATTCTTATCTTCAGGGATGACTACTATTGATAGGTTATTTTTTTATTTCATTAGACTTAAAGGAGAGGCTGGAATCTCAATTCCTGCATCAGTTAAGGCCGCGACGTAATGCCTTAAAAACTCATTTTGAACACGGAATTGATCGCCATTTAACGTAAAGATTACAACTCGAAAAGCCAGCATCCCATTGCCTAAATCCGTTAATCCCATCATAGTTGGACCTTGAACGATTTCTGGATATTCAGGAACCAACGTATCATTTACTTGTTGAATGATGGCTGTTACTTGATTAATATCAGCATTTGGCAATAAACGAATATCAATTAACGCACGCATATTCCCTCTGGATAAATTGCTGACAATGGTAATATTGCGATTAGGAATAAAGTTCAACGTCCCATTTAAACTTTTAACTTGGGTCGTTCGGATTCCAACGGCAATTACAGTTCCTTCAATAGGATCTAATTTTACATAATCACCGACATCTAGTTGTTTTTCTAAAATAATAAAGAATCCAGTGACAATATCACTTACAAATCCTTGAGCGCCTAAACCAATAGCAATCCCCACAACTCCAGCACCAGCAAGTAAAGTTGCCACAGGAACACCGAGAATCGATAATACCCCATATGCATAGAAAAAAATCATGATGTAGTGAAAAATATTAAGAGAAAGTGTATATAAAGTATCTAATCGGTTTTGTGAAACTTGTTTTTTCTTTTTATAGTTATCAAAACTTTTTTCAATTGATAGTTTCCCAATCTTTGTGATAATTAATAGGATAACGGTTAAAAAAAACAGTTGAATCCCTTTACTGATTAGTGTAGCAATTACATCACTCCAATTAATACTATTCCAATAATTTAAAAAATAATTCGTACTTTTGGCAACTTTATCAACAACATCTGTAGTTACTGAACTATCCATTGTGCTACTACTATCCATCAAAAAAAACTCCTTTAAAATATTTTAGTCTTTCTTATTCTATCAAAAAATAACGAGAAAAGTGAAAAAATTTGAAATTCTTAATAAAGGATTATAAAGTGTTGGGACAAATAAAAAATAAACGCTAAACTTGTTTGATATAATTTGAACAAAAATTGAATTAATGGTATTCTAATAAAGTAAAGATTTGCGGTTTTGTTTAAGAATTTAGCTGGTTTAATTTAATCAGTGTCGATTCAAATAAACAGAAAGAACTAAGGTGGAAGTGAGGCGATAAAATGTCAGGTGGAGAAATTGCGGCGATTATTGCGGCAGTTGCATTTGCTGTGCTGGTGGTTTTCATAGTGATGAATTTGATGAAATTCTCAAAAATTGCAAGTGAAATCGGTCAAACAGTTAAAGAAGCAAATTCAAGTATTCAAGTTATTACCAAGGATGTTGATAATCTATCAATTGAAGTTGAGGGACTACTGAATAAAGCCAATGCTCTTGTAGATGATGTGAATGGAAAGTTAGGGATGACTGATCCATTATTTCAGGCAATTGGAGACTTAGGAACGACGGTTTCAGATTTAAATGAATCAAGTCGTAACTTAGTTGGTCATGTTACTGGAGCTTCAAAGAAAACGGCTCAAGTTTCTATGGCTTCAAAAATTGGTCGGACAGCAATGTCGGTGAAACGCAATCGTAAAGCGAAAAAAGTAGCAAAAACAGAGATTTAAAAATAATGAAAATTAAATAAGAATGGAGAGAATAGACATATGAGTAAACAAGGTGGATTTTTCTTAGGTGCATTAATCGGAGGAACAGCAGCAGCAATAACAGCTTTATTATTTGCTCCAAAATCAGGACAAGAATTACGCGAAGAACTTTCTGGTAGAGCAGAAGAGTTTAAAGGTACTGCGAAAGATTATGCTGATTTAGCCGTTGATCGTGGAACAGAATTAAAAAATGCTGCAGTAGATGCAACTTCTGATATTAAAATTAGCTTAAAAGGAACAGCAAATCAATTTGCAGAACAATTAAAACAAACATCTAAAGAAGTAAATAGTGATTTAGATGATATCCGTGCTGAATTAAAAGATGAAGCAGCAGAAGTGAAAGAAGAAGTTGCTGACACAGCGGAAAAAGCAAAAGATAGTGCTGAAAAAGCGACTGATGTTGTGACAGAAAAAGCAGATAATATTAAAGAAAATGTAGCAGATACAGCGAAAGATGCTGCTGAAAAGACAACAGCAACCGCAAAAGACGTTGCATCAGATGTTAAAGATACAGCCAAAGAAGTAAAAAAAGAAATTAAAAAATAAGTACATTAAAAAAGCTGCATCCAAATTTGGATGCAGCTTTTTTAGTTAGTTGATGACAGTATACGTTTTTGGTGTATGTGTGAAGACTTCACATCCATCTTTAGTTACATATAAACAATCTTCAATTCGGACACCTGCTACACCGGGAACATAAACTCCTGGTTCAATTGAGAAACACATGCCTTCTTCAATCACAAGTGAATTGCCTTCCATGATAGAAGGGAACTCATGAACAGAACTACCTAAACCATGTCCTAAACGATGGTTAAAATACGGGCCATAGCCAGCAGCAGTAATAATATCACGAGCAATTTTGTCAAGTTCTCCAGCAGTAACCCCAGGTTTAACTGCTTGTAACGCTGCTTCGTGAGCTTCTAAGACAACTGCATAAATTTTTTGAGATTCTTTTGATGCCTCGCCATATGCTACAGTTCGAGTAGCATCACTTGTATAGCCATTATAAACAACACCTAAATCAAATAAAACTAATTCATTTTTTTGAATTTTTCTTTGGCTAGGATTACCGTGAGGACTCGCTGCATTATCACCGGCAAGTACGAGAGTATCAAAGCTCATTTGCATAATGCCTTTTTTCTTTAACTGATATTCAATTTCAGCGACAATTGCTTGTTCAGAAACACCTTCTTGAATGGCTTTAAATCCAATATCAAAAGCAAAATCAGCCCACTTGCCGGCTTCAATCATTGTTGCAATTTCTTCTGGTGTTTTAATCAACTTTTGTCGTTGAATCACAGGAGTTAAATCATAGGTAAAATCGGTAGTTGAAAATTCGGTTTGTAAAGCTTCAAACCTAGCTAATGTTAAGAATTCTTTTTCGACTGCCCAATTGTTGCAAGCATCGGTAGTTTGTTTGATTTGCTCGGCAATAATTGTCCATGGATTTTCATTATCTAAATAGCCAAAAACATTAAATTCCCATTCACTATTTTGGGCATCTGCGATTTCTAATGCAGGGGTGAATAAAAAGGGGTTTGCTTTTGGGAAAACCAGCAAACTTAAAATTCGTTCATGAGGATCACTTTCATACCCAGTAAAATAAGCAATATTTGCTGGATCGTTGATGAATGCTACATCAACTTGATTTTCATTTAACCATTTCTGTAGTTCAACTAATTGTTTTTTCATATCAAATCCTTCTTTCTTTTTAATTAAAAAATAGAATCAAACTCACTTCTTATTGTAGCATTAAAAAGCCAATATGTTTAGAAAAAAAAGTCATAAATGCCTAAATCTAGGTAAAAGAGAGCGCTTTTTGAAAACAAAGATGAAATTTTCATGAAAATGAGAGTAAAACGTTTGCAATTTGCTTGATAATTTGTTAAATTGTAGGAGTATAGGAATGTTCAGAAACTAAATTAAAAAATAAAAGGAGAAAATAAACTCATGGAAAAACAAACAATTACAATTTATGATGTTGCAAGAGAAGCGAATGTTTCAATGGCAACAGTTTCACGAGTTGTCAATGGCAACCCAAATGTGAAACCAACAACAAGAAAGAAAGTTTTAGAGGTTATCGATCGTTTGGATTATCGTCCGAATGCGGTTGCACGTGGACTAGCAAGTAAAAAGACGACAACTGTAGGTGTAATTATTCCAGATGTAACGAATTTATATTTTGCTTCATTAGCAAGAGGGATTGATGATATTGCTACAATGTACAAATACAATATCATTTTAGCAAACTCTGATCAAAATGATTTAAAAGAAATTCAAGTATTGAATACATTATTAGCTAAACAAGTTGATGGTGTGATATATATGGGACACAAAATAACAGATGAAATGCGTGCTGAGTTTTCACGTTCAAAAACGCCTGTAGTCTTAGCAGGAACAGTTGATCCAGATGAACAAGTAGGTAGTGTGAATATCGATTATGAAGCAGCGACAGAGCAAGTCATCACACAATTAATTGAAAAAGGCAACAAACGTATTGCTTTCATTGCTGGTTCATTATTAGAACCAATCAATGGAACATACCGTTTAAATGGCTATAAAAAAGCTCTTAAAAAAGCTGGTATTAAATTTGATGAAGCCTTGGTTTTTGAATCTGAATATTCATATAAATCTGGTGAAGCATTGTATGACAAATTATCTTCAGCTAAAGCAACAGCTGCTTACGTAGGGGACGATGAATTAGCTATCGGTGTATTAAACGGAGCGCTAGATCAAGGCGTTAAAATTCCAGAAAATTTTGAAGTCATTACAAGTAATAACTCAAAATTAACGGAAATGATTCGTCCACGTTTAAGTACAATTACTCAACCGTTGTATGATATTGGAGCAGTTTCGATGCGCCTATTAACAAAGTTAATGAACAAAGAAGAAGTAGATGAAAAAACGATTGTATTGCCTTATAACATTGCAAATCGTGATACAACTAAAAAATAACTAAAAAGCTAGAGCATCTGTTAAAAAACAGTCGCTCTAGCTTTTTTGTATAAAAAAAGAAGGTTAGCTTTGAATCGCTAACCTTCCGAACAATAATTAAATTATGGAGTAGTCGTGATAGTAGTTGTACCACCAGCGGTTGGAGGTGGAGTAGCTGGTGGAGTAGGTTTGTTTGCCTCTTCCTCAGCTTTCTTCTTATCCTCTTCTTCTTTTTTCTTTTTAGCCGCTGCTTCGTCCTCATTTTTCTTTTTCTCTTCTTCGGTTTTTTTCTTGTCTTCTTCTTCTTTTTTCTTATCTTCCTGTTCTTTCTTCTTCCTATCTTCCTCTTCTTTTTTCTTTTTCTCTTCAGTTTCACGAGCTTTTAGATAGGTTTCATACCAGAAATTATTGAGTTCATAAGAATTGGCACCCACAGCAAAGTCATAAGTGGTAACCCCGGGTATAAAGTTAGTATTGAATAAATCACTTCTAGTTGGACCAGTAACATCAATTGTTTTTCCATCAGGGAGTGTCATTTTTCCAGGTTTCATACCAGTTTGTTCTAAAACAGTAGATGAAGAAATTCCCGGTGGACGAGTAAAGCTTTTGTCTGCTCCCATAATAGTAGGGTTGACACTGTAAATAGCATTTGCTAGCTGTGCCCAATAAGATTCATTAGCACCACTGGCATCGAAATCGGCTCCATTATCATAGTATTGCAGCTGATGACGAGATTCACCATCATTGTCATAACCAATCCATGAGCTTAAGGTCACTTGAGGTGTACTAGCAACAAACCAAACATCAATAAAGTCATTAGTTGTTCCCGTTTTCCCAGCCAAATCAGGCGAGAAGTTTAATTCACCTAAAATACCAGCAGCAGTCCCACTTTCAACAACCGAACGCATCATATCAATTGTTAGATAGGCTGTTTGTGGTGTGAAGACTGTTTCTGATTTTGCTTCATGCTGATAGATGACATTGCCTTTTTTGTCAGTAATGTTTTCAATCATGTATCCTTCAACATAAGTTCCATTATTGGCAACAGCTGCAAAAGCATTTGTTTGTTCCATAACGGTAGGCCCTGTTTCTGTACCTCCAAGCGATAAGGCAGGTTGGCCACTTTCGTACTCTGCATCTGAAATCGAAGTGAATCCCATTTTTTTCATGTAATCTTCAGGTTTCATTCCTTCAGGAGAGCTTTTCAACATTTCTAAATAAATTTTAGCAGTTGGATTGTTGTATGAACGTTTTAATGCATCCCTTGCACTGATGAATTTTCCAGTAATACTACCACCATAGTTACTTGGGTTCCATGATGAACCATCAGATTGAGTAAAGTTGATGGCTGTATCAGGAATCATAGTTGCAGGTTGAATTAATCCTTGCTCAATGGCAGGAGCGTAAACTAAAAGTGGTTTAATTGTCGAACCAGGTTGACGATGGGTACTAAAGGCATGATCGACTTCACTAATAGAAAAATCACGTCCACCAACAAAACCAATGACACGACCAGTTGCATTATCCATTAGAACACTACCATTTTGAACAGGTTCAGGTTCCATTACAGGCTCACCAGTTGTTTTATCTAGAATCAAAGCGCCAGTATATTGATCGACTTTATTCCGATAATAGGTTTGACCAAATTGATCGCCATAATTAGCTACTACATTTTGCATGGCATCATAGACACCTTTATCAATAGTCGAACGGATTTCATATCCATTATTTTGTATTTGTGATTCAGCTTCAAAGTAATATTTGTTATAGAGAGTATCATTTTCAGTAATATCTTTTTCAGTTAATTTATCTGCTGTATAATTTTTTTTCATAACAATTAAGGTTGCTTCTTTTAAAACGCGATTGTATAAAAATGAATAGTCATGATTGTCAACCGTTTGTGTTGGTTGAACAAAGTCTTTAACTAAGTCGTAGTTAAGTGCTTCTTCATAATCTTTTTTGCTAATAAATTTTTCACGATACATTCTAAAAAGTACTGTATTTTTACGTTCTAAACCAGGCTCTAAATTCGAGCGAAGTTCTCCTAATTGATTGTAAGGTGTATAAAGCGATGGACTTTGTGGTAGACCAGCAATAAAAGCAGATTGTGCTAAGTTTAATTCACTTGCACGAACTCCAAAAATACCGAGAGCTGCTTCTTCTACACCAGCTATATTTTGGCCACTACTATTTCTTCCAAAGGTTGAGGTATTTAAGTAAGCTTCTAAAATTTCATCTTTGGAAAAATAATTTTCTAAACGAATCGCTAGTAAAATTTCATTGGCTTTTCGTTTAAACGAAACTTCACTAGTCAAAATTTGTTGTTTAACTAGTTGTTGGGTCAAGGTTGATCCACCAGTTTGAACTTTTGCACCAGTAAATTCCTGTGTTAAAGCACGAGCCACAGCTTTAGGGACAATACCATTGTGTTTATAGAAGTATTCATCTTCAGTAGCAATAATAGCATGTTGTAAGTTTTTAGACATGTCACTTAAAGGAACCACTTTACGAACTAAGTCGGATTTAACCGCTCCAATCGGCTGGTTATCTGCAAAATACATTGTTGATGATTGTTCTAAGTTTGTAATATCAGCCTTCATTTCTTCGTACGTAGGTGGTTTTTCAGTAGAAACTAAATAGGCAAAGTAGCCTAATCCAATTCCACTAGCCAAGGCACCGCCAACTAAAATAGCGATAATTAAGCTTAAAATTAAGCTTTTTATTACTCCATAAGTGACATTGAATGAAAAAATTAACTTCTTTTTAGAATCCGTTGGTGGAGTTGGTACTTCCTCTTGTAGGGCAGGAATGATGGCTAATTCATAAGTTTCTTCTTTTGTATCAAGAAGGTTAGCTGGGTTTTCTTCACTAGAAGAGTCTAAAGCATCAACTTCTGGATTTTCAGTAAGTGAACCAGGTGCGATTAAGTCGGATTCTAAATTGCTTTCAAGAGGAGGTTCAACAGAGCCTGATAATTGTTCTGTATCAGCTTTGTTTAATTTTCGTTTAAGCTTATTCCACTCAGCCAAGAGAATCACTTGAGCTGCTAGTAGAAAGGCAACTATTTTATTCTCAACAGGTTGATCAGAAGGTTCTTTTTCAGAAGGTAAGTCATTATTTTCTAAAGAAAGAGTGTCAGATTGAATTTCTTCAGGTTTGTTACTTTCTTCAATGGAAATTCCCTCTAGAGGTTCCTCTATGCTTTTATTCTCGATATCAACATTTTCCGAATTTGGGACAGCAGGTAGATCCTTTGAATCAGCACTATTAGAATGGGCTTCATCTTGAACCGACTGGTCATTAGTAATTATCGGATCTGTCACTTGATTATCAGCAGTATCCGTTTCTTGTTGAGCATCAATAGTTGCATCAGAATGAGAAGTTTTGGAGGAATCCGTTGTGAAATTATTCGTCGGTTCCACGTAACCTGGCTCATGAAAGGATGCAGAAGAAATATCTGATTGTTGCTCTTCATTAGAATTAATCTTTTTTTCTTTGAAAGAAATCCATTTTTCTTTCACAACTCGTTTTACAATAGTGAATCCTTGTTTTATTTTTTCACTAAATGAGGAGTTGTTGTTTTGTGGATCATTCAAATTGTGTTCACCTCAGTATCTTAATTAATAAAATATATATTCTGCATTATTATAACAAAAACTGTCAGGAAATAACATCCTTAATCAAAAAACTTACGAAAAGTTTGGTTTTTCGTGTCAAAAAATTTTATAGTAAACCTTTATTTGTAGGCTTGTTTGATCTCATTGACTAATTGCGTGAGTTCAGATGTTAAAAATACGCTTGTTTCTTCTGAAAAAGAGAGCATTTTTGTTGGTGTTTGATAGTCATTAAAGTAACTAATTGATAGGATTTCATCCGTTTGTGACTGAAATTTGACAGTCAATTGTGGATTATATAGATAGGCGCCACATGGATCAGCTACTAGTGAAGCAATTTTGTAGGTAGTAGCGTTCTCCTTTTTTATACGATAATAGTGACCATCTAGATAATGTTTACTTGAACCCATTTGTTGAGCCAAGTTTGAAATTGTCTGGTTAAATGATTTCATTATTACTCTCCCTTTTAAATAGAATCTAAGAATAAGTATACAATAGTATAGAAAAAAATTAAAAAAAATTTGCTGAAATTCAAGTTTTTTTCAATTTTAATAATGACTGTTCTTCTATGTTAGAATTTGATTATAAAAAAGTGTTTGACTTCTTACTGAAATTTTATTATACTAAAAACACGATAAATTTTGATTGTGAGGGATTGCTATGACTAATTGCAATTTACAGAAACCAACACAACTGAATAATTTCTTCTTTAGCTACTTTAGATAGTGTTTGTGTACATGGGAAATCATGGATGCAAACCGTAATGTTTGTGTCTATGGGGCTAGAGAATTTTAACATGCAAAATTCGCCACATAGATTGTTCTGTCAAATCTAAGTGGCTTTTATAATTTAACTGGTGGAATAGGATCAGTTTAGGAAGCATCTACTTAGATTTTCGATAAATCTAGAAGTAGATGCTTTTTAATTTTATCTACCTGGTAGTGAATGAGTTGGAATAGGAGGAAATATTTTAGTAAAAATGGTTAAAAGAAATCAACTAAAAAATGGAGGAAATAAAAATGAAAAAAACAACATTAAAAAAATACGTAGTAGCGGGTTTGACAGGAGCATTAGCTTTAGGTGTTCTTGTAGGGTGTAGCAATGGGAAAGATGCAAGCAAAAAAGATGGTTCTGTTAAAGTAGGGATTTTACAGTATATGGAGCACAATTCTTTAGATGAAGCGAGAGAAGGATTTTTAGCAGAATTAAAAGATGCTGGTTATGAAGAAGGCAAGAATCTGACATTGGATTCTTTGAATTCTCAAGGAGATCAAGCGAATTTAAAAAGTATGAGTGAACGTTTAGTTAAAAATAAAAACGATGTTATTCTGACAATTGCAACACCTGCAACAATTTCTGTTGCTAATGAGACCGATAAAATCCCTGTATTATTCACTGCTGTAACCGATGCAGTTGCAGCTAAGATTGTTAAAAGCAATGAAAAACCAGGTGGAAACGTAACGGGAACAAGTGATATGGTGCCAGTAGAAGATCAAACAAAACTATTGCTTTCAATTGTGCCAAAAGCGAAAAAAATCGGAATTATTTATAATTCAAGTGAAGAAAATTCAGTGATTCAAGCAGATTTAGCTAAAAAAGCTTTAGAAAAAGGCGGAGTTGAAGTTAAAGTTGCAACAGTTACATCAACAAATGATGTCCAACAAGTAATGACATCATTAGCAAACGATGTTCAAGGAGTATATGTTCCTACTGACAATACATTGGCGAATACAATGGCAACTGTGGGTGAAATTGCAAAAGCGAAGAAAATTCCGGTTGTTGCTGGAGCAACAGAACAAGTTAAAGTTGGTGGCTTAGCAACTTATGGAATTGATTACAAAGATTTAGGCCGTCAAACTGGGAAACTAGCAGTCAAAATTCTAAAAGGCGAAGCAAAACCAGAGGATTTAGCTGTTGAAACATCAACAAAGTTAGAATTAGTTGTGAATAAAGAAATGGCAGAAGCTATTGGAATTGATCCAGATAGTATTAAATTAGATAAATAAAATAAGCAAAGTCAAATGATTTAGTAAAAGAGCTGTTTGTAACTAGCTCTTTTACTAAAGATAAGGATGTTTAGGAAGGAAGATTTGTTAGATGGATATTATTTTATCAAGTGTTTCACAAGGTTTATTATGGTCTACGATGGCGATTGGTGTCTATTTGACCTATCGGATTTTAGATATTGCAGATTTAACAGCAGAGGCAAGTTTTCCTTTAGGTGCAGCGATTTGCGCTAAACTTATTATTAGTGGAATATCTCCATTATTAGCAACAACTTTAGGTTTAGTCGGAGGAATGCTAGCTGGTTTAGTATCAGGTCTACTACATACTAAATTAAAAATTCCAGCATTGTTAACCGGTATTTTAACCATGACGGCATTATATTCAATTAATTTACGTATTATGGGACAAGCAAATATTTCATTACTTGGTCAAGATTCAGTAATGAGCTTTTTTACAAACTTAGGTTTAGATAAGCCTTACGCTGTTTTAGTGATTGGCGCAATTTTTGTTTTAGTTGTGATTCTTTTCCTATATCTATTCTTTAGTACAGAAGTGGGGTTGGCTATCCATGCAACAGGAGATAACAATGAAATGAGTGAGGCAAACGGAATCAATACGGATGCAATGAAAATTATAGGGTATATGATTTCTAATGGGTTAATTGCTTTATCTGGAGCATTACTAGCACAAAATAATGGATATGCGGATATTAGTGGAGGAGTTGGCACAATTGTAATTGGCTTAGCTTCGATTATTATTAGTGAAGTTATTTTCAACAATGTGAGTTTTGTTCAACGACTATTTGTGATTATTGCAGGATCGATTATTTATCGTTTAATTATTGCGATTGTTTTAGAATTTGGTGTGGCTCCAACAGATTTGAAATTATATTCGGCAATTATTTTAACCATTTGTTTAGCATCACCACTTTTACGTAGCAAACTAAGAGTTAGTTTAAAACCAAAAGCAGCAGCGAAAAAGAAAGGCGGCGTATAAGATGACAGACATCTTACAATTAAAAGGGATCCATAAAAGCTTTGAAGTTGGAACCGTCAATGAGCATCATGTTTTAAAAGGGATTAATTTAACTTTGAAGCAAGGTGAATTTGTAACGATTATCGGAGGGAATGGCGCTGGTAAATCAACGTTACTAAATAGTATTGCTGGCAGTTTTGGTGTTGATGAAGGACAACTATTTTTAGATAAAATCAATGTAACTAGTCAAAAAACAGCAAAACGTGCAAAATATATTGGACGAGTTTTCCAAGATCCAAGAATGGGAACAGCAACTCGTTTATCAATAGAAGAAAACTTAGCTATTGCTTACAATCGTGGTAAGAGTCGTGGTTTATCTAAAGGAGTCAAAGAGAAACAGCGTAGTGAATTTAAAGCCCAATTAAAAGAACTTGATTTAGGTTTAGAGAATCGTTTGAAAATGGAAGTTGGTTTGCTTTCTGGGGGACAACGCCAAGCATTAACATTATTAATGGCAACGTTAGTCACACCTAAATTGCTTTTATTAGATGAGCATACGGCAGCATTAGACCCTAAAACAAGTCAATCGGTGTTAAATTTAACTGAGAAGATTGTTCAAGAGAAGCAATTAACGACATTAATGATTACGCATAATATGGAAGATGCGATTCGTTACGGCAATCGCTTAATCATGCTATACAATGGGCAAATTGTGGTGGATGTTAAAGGGGAAGAGAAGCAAGGATTAACTGTACCAGATTTATTAGCCTTATTCCAAAAAAATAGTGGAACCGCAATGAACGATGATGCATTGATTTTAGCTTAATAAAAAAATATCCTTAGCTAATTTATCTATTAGTTAAGGATATTTTTATACAATTAATTTAAAGTTGGCAGTTTTTCACCAAGTACAGCTAGACGTTCAGCAACTTCATCTAAACTCAAATGATGTTCTTTCACATAGCGGTTTTCAGGTGAAATACGGCAATCATGACTACAGCCACGTAAATATTTAGCTTCATTTTCTTCAGAAGTTAGAATTTGACGATTGCACTTTGGGTCGGCACAGTTGACATAACGTTCAGAAGGTAATCCATCAAACCAATCACGACCAACAATAACATGTTCTTTATGATTGATTGGTACGCTGATACGGCTGTCAAAGACATACATTTGCCCATCCCATAAATCTCCTTGAACTTCTGGATCTTTTCCATAAGTGGCGATTCCACCATGAAGTTGACCAACATCTTTAAAGCCTTCTCGGACCAACCAGCCAGAGAATTTTTCACAACGAATTCCACCGGTACAATAAGTAACCACGCGTTTTTCCATAAATTGTTCTTTGTTGTCACGAATCCATTGAGGCAACTCACGAAAACTACGAATATCAGGACGGACAGCTCCTCTAAAATGACCTAAATCATATTCATAATCATTACGAGCATCAATAACAACTACGTTCTCATCTAAAATAGCTTCACGAAATTCTTGTGGACTTAAATACTCACCTGTTAATTCCAATGGATTTATATCGTCTTCAAGATTTAACGAAACTAATTCTGGACGATAACGAACATGCATTTTTTTGAAAGCATCTTGATTTTCATCATCGATTTTAAAAATAGTTGTAGCAAAGCGTGAATCTGCATGCATTTCTTCTATATAACGTTCTGTCGCTTCATAGGTTCCAGAAACAGTACCATTGATTCCTTCATCTGCGACTAAAATCCGACCTTTCAGCCCGATTTCTTGACAAAATGCTAAATGATCCTTAGCAAACTGTTCTCCATTATCTATTGTTACATATTGATAATAAAGTAAAACTCGAATATCCTTTGACATAATTAAAATTCCTCCTAGTTAAATGTTCCTTGCAGTGAAAAAAATAGCTAGAATCACCAATAATGAATCATATCATGAATAAATAAAGGAAACAATGTATTTGCTTGTGTTGAATTGTACAATGATTTCAAAATTGTTGCTATGCAAGCTGGATTTCGCTAAGATAAAAAGAAACGGTATACAATTGGAGGAATGAGTAAATGAAACGTTGTGATTGGGCAAAATCAGAATTAGATAAAAAATATCATGATACTGAGTGGGGAAAGCCACTTCATGGAGATCAAGCTATTTTTGAGTTGTTGATTCTGGAGACAATGCAAGCTGGCTTAAGTTGGTCAACTGTTTTAACAAAACGAGAGAATTTTCGTCAAGCCTTAGACGGTTTTGATTATCAAAAAATTGCTTTGTATAACGAGGAGAAAAAATCAGAATTATTAACCAATGCCGGATTAATTCGTAATAAATTAAAAATACACTCTATCATAAAAAATGCTCAGGCTTTTTTAAGGGTTCAAGAAGAATTTACAAGCTTTGATGATTATTTGTGGTCATTTGTAGATGGAAAACCAATTGTAAACCAATTTGAAAAACGAGAAGAAGTTCCTACTGAAACAGAACTGTCACAAAAGTTAGCCAAAGATTTAAAAAAACGTGGTTTTTCATTTGTTGGTCCGGTGACGTGTTATGCATTTATACAGGCTTCAGGGCTAGTAAATGATCATTTACTTGATTGCGATTTTTATTAAATAAAGCTTGAAATAAAGGTCAGTAACAAATAAAATAACAAGAGAAATGAAATTTGATTGTAATCTAAACGATATGCTATTAAAACTTGGTATATGTTATAATTAAAAAACATTAAGAAATACTTAAATAAAATATAACGATGACACTTACTTTGGAGGAGCTCAAAAAATGAATAAAAAGTTAATTAATATCGCCATCTTAGGTAGCCTAACGTTTAGTTCTGTAATATTACCAGTTGTTGCTCATGCAGATACAATTGAATCGAAAATTCAACAACAGGATACTAAAATAAATTCTTTGAAAAATGCCTCATCATCAACACAAACTGATTTGGAAAATATCGAGTCTTCAATTGCATCAAATGAAGCCAATGCTAAACAATTATTAGCTGATATTCAAACGGCCAATCAAGAAATGAACCAATTAGATTCAGAAATTACCGTATTACAAGAAAAAATTCAACAGCGTAATGGACAGTTACAAGATCAAGCTCGTTCTGTACAAGTGAACGGCGATAGTTCAAACTATGTTGAATTTATTATTAATGCAGAATCTGTTACGGATATTATTGGAAGAATTGATGTTGTTGGGAAACTTGTTACAGCAAATCGTGAATTAGTCCAAGCGCAAGTTCGTGACCAAGATGCAGTTAAATCGAAAAAAATTGAGACAGAACAAAAGGTGAATCAACAAAATGCACTAGCTGGTCAGTTAGAATCAGCACAAACTAAATTAGCCAGCCAAAAATTTGAAAAAGAAGCAGTTGTTGCTCAATTAGCGTCTGAAACAGCAGTCGCTGAAGGTGAAAAACAATCATTCTTGGCTCAAAAAGCGGAAGCTGAGAAACAAGTTGCATTATTAGCAGCTGCAAAAGAAGAATCAGCTAAAGCAGTTAAACTAGCTGTAGCTAAAACAAAGGAAGAATCTTCAAAAGCATCTGAAAGTTCTTCTGTAGCATCTAACGAATCTAGTAATTCAACAGAATCTTCTTCAAGTGCAGAACCAGAAAATGTGAACCCTGTTCAACCTCCAGCTGGAGGAAATAGTGGCAATAATGGAGGCGGATCGGTAACTCCGAATCCAACACCAACGCCTGAACCAACACCAACACCGGAGCCAGAACAACCGAAACCACAACCTCCTGTGAATCCTGTTCAACCACCAACAGGTGGTGGAACTTCTTGGGCAAGTTTAAAACCGATTGCTGAATCATTTCTTGGAACACCTTATTTATGGGGTGGAACAACACCAAATGGTTTTGACTGTTCTGGATTCACACAGTATGTTTTTGCTCAAGCTGGAAAAAGAATTCCTCGTGTAGCATCTGATCAATATGCACAATCGCAAAAAGTATCAACTCCGCAAGCAGGAGATTTAGTTTTCTTCTCTCAATCAGGTGGAGTCATTGATCATGTTGGAATCTATGTTAACTCAAGCACATTTATTGGTTCACAAAGTACTCCAGGAGTGGCATATGCTTCTTACAGTGGGTATTGGGGTAATTATATTGTAGGTTACGGTAGATATTAAGCGAAAATACTAAAAGATGTCGAGGAAACTCGCATCTTTTTTTTGTAAATTAAAGAATAGGATCCAATTAAAATACTTACAATTTTAAAATGACGAAGGTAAATTGTAAAAGTTAAACTATCTATTTTTAATAGGAAACAATTGTCTTTAAATATATATCAATAGAAATACGAAGGGTTCTATTGTATTTGATTGATAGAGGTGGAAACAAGTTGTTAAGAGAAGTATAGTTAACGGTTACTTTCTCGAAAAAATTGCTCAAGCTTCCTTTTCTTTGGGATTTTTACTGGTCGTTATGAAGAATAAAATATCAGCAGGTAGAGTCTGAAGATGCTTTTTTATTATAGGATTGAAGACTCTAAGAAAAAGTCTTAATCATTCCTGTGATGGAACAAAACTAAAACTCTCATGAAATCATCATTTTGAACAAATGGATTTCATGAGAGTTTTTAGTAATTAATTTAAATAAGATTCAGTTAGTTCCATAAAAGTAGTGACATCTTGAGCCATAATTTGAATACCAGCTACCCAAAAATCAGGTTTTGTCAGATCCACATTTAGGTGTTTCATCGCTAAGTCTTCTGTTGTCATTGAAGCGGTATCTCGTAATAAATCAATATACTTATCTTCAAAACCAGCACCTTCCTCAAGAGAGCGAGCGTAGATTCCTAAGCTAAACAAATAGCCAAAGGTATATGGGAAGTTATAAAAAGAAATTTCTGAAATATAAAAATGTAACTTACTTGCCCAAAAATGCGGATGATAGTTACTCAGAGAATTCTGGAAGGCCTCTTTTTCAGCAGCTTCCATTAGTTCGGAAATTCTTTCAGCAGTGACAATGCCCTGTTTTCTTTCTGTATAAAAATTCGTTTCAAAAATAAAACGGGCATGAATATTTAAGAACATAGCTAGCGCATTTGACATCTTGGTGTCTAGTAAAGTGATTTTTTCAGCTTCATTTTTTGCTTCGCGAACAGTTGCATCAGCGACAATCATTTCTGCAAATGTGCTGGCTGTTTCAGCAACGTTCATAGCATATTCTTGACGAACGCCAGGTAAATCTTTCATTACATAACTATGAAATGCATGTCCTAATTCATGAGCAAGAGTGGAGACTTCGCTAGGAGAGTCAGCGTAGGTCATGAAAATACGTGATTCACCAGACTCTGGCAATGAAGTACAGTAACCACCAGGACGTTTGCCACTACGATTTTCAGCTTCAATCCACTGCTGATCAAAAGCCATTTGAGCAAATTCAGCCATCTTAGGACTGAATTTCTTGAAATTCGCTACAATAAAATCAGCACCATCATCAAATGGATAGACTTGAGGTTCAGCACCAGGCATAATAATAGGAGCATCGACATCTTCCCAAGCTAATTTTTCTTTACCTAATAAATGTGCCTTACGATTCAAATAATCAATAAAAGGTGCTTTATGATCGGTTACGGCTTGCCACATAGCATTTAAGGTTTCAGGTTTCATTCGATTATATTCCAAAGGTTGTTTTAAAAAGTCTGTTACTCCATGAGATTTATAGGTTGCCAAGCGAAATCCGCTTAAGTGGTTTAAAGTATCTGCAAAAGCTGGAGCTAATCTGCCCCAAGTGATTTCCCATTTTTCAAATAGTTCACTCCGAACTTTTGGATCTGGATCAGCCATCATTTTATTAAAGGCTTGTCCGGCAGAAAGTAAAGTTGTTGTTCCATCTGCATTTTCAAAAGGGATTTCAATGGTGTTCACAAGGGTATCATAATGTTCACTCCAACCTTCAAATCCGTCAATGCTTAGGGCGTTGATTAATGCTTCTTCAGCTTCACTTAATAATTCTTGTCCATGGAATCTAGTTTCAGAAAGATTGAAGGCGATTGAACTAAACTCAGCTAAACTGACTAGTTTTTGCCATTCATCATTAGAGATGTTTACCATTTTTTTTACGAAAACAGTGGACACTGTAGCAAACTGACTACTTAACTCTAATAATTGACCAGTGACAGCGCCAGCATACTTGTCATTTACATCTGCAGATTGTACGGCAGTAATGAAACTAAACGCTTGAGTTAATCCAAAGTTGATTTTTTCTTGATGAGCTAAGATCTTACCGAAATGTGAATAACTAGGTTGGTCAGTATCAGGTGTCCAATTTTGAATTTCAGTTGAATTGTTCGTGATTTGTTCCTTTAATAAAACAATCTTTTCTTTTAAGGCAGTCGATGTACTACCTCCGGGGAAAATAGATTCTAAATCCCAATTGATTGAATACTTCATTTAATAACTTCCTTTCCAATTTTTAATACTCTAAGTATAACTTAATTCGTTTAAATATAGCAAAATAAATAGATAAAATCAATGTACATCCAAAGTCTGAGAAAGAGTTGGTTCTTTAGGCGGTAGGTTCTCATTAAAAACTCAGTTAAACTAAAGGAGTAGAGTAAGTTAAATTCATTAAAAAGGATGGGAAGAAAATGAGTAGAAATTTAAGAGTTTTATTGGTGATTGAAGGGTTTTTAGCAATTTCATTTATCCGTGATTTAATTGGTAATCCTTTGGTAGTTACGTTATTAATTGGTGCTGTTGTGTTGATGGTTATTGGCAATCGAGATCAAAATAAAAACCTAGGGAAGGTAGCTATATATATTGGTTTATCTGGTTTAGCGCTTGGTGCATTCACTTCTGGAGTAGCCGTTGCAATGCTGATTATTATTCTGATGTGGGGCGTTATATTTGGTTTTGATGAAATGAAATATGAAATTCAAAAAAGAATTTAAGAAATTATTGAGATGCAGATGCGTCTCTTTTTTTGATTAGTTATAAAAAATTGTACCTAGAAAAGGTAGCTTTTTTCTGAAAAAATAGTAACATAAGAGAGCAAAGTAAATTAGGAGGTCTTTTATGAAATTGAAATTAGCTACAAAAGATAATTTATTTATTCTTCTTGCGATTGTGATGATGGGTATTTTATTTTACAGTTCATCACAACCTTTTGGTAAACAAACTGTAGCACCATATTTAGATAAGCTGTTAGTAAATCAACCTTTTAAAGAACTCTTAAGTGGTATTCATTTTAATTACGCAGGTGGTGGGGAAGTTAGTATTGCTGCTAAAGGGTATGTTCCTTTTATTGAATTCTTTATCCGCAAAGGAGCTCATTTTGGTACGTACTTTTTACTGGGTTTATTCTGGTTCTTAGGTTTGAAAAATCGATTGTACAGTATTGGGTTAACAGCGTTTATTGCTTGGAGCTTAGCTGCAGGTTATGCCGCTTTTGATGAATTTCATCAGAGTTTTACGGCAGATCGTACGCCACTTTTTCAAGATGTTATACTGGATAGTGTTGGTGCTTTAACAGCTGTTTTAATCGCCGTGCTGTTTAGTCAATTATTTGGTAAAAAAAAGAAACATAAAAAATAGAATGTAGTGATGATAAAATAAGAAAATCTGATTTTAATTTGCACTAAATTAGTGTAGTTTGGTAAAATGAAGGAAAGATATAAAATTAATTACACAATGAAATGAGGGATAAGGATGTCAGGACATTCAAAATGGAGTAATATTCAAGGGCGTAAAAATGCGCAAGATGCAAAACGTGGGCAAATTTTTCAAAAAATATCAAGAGAAATTTATATGGCTGTAAAAAGTGGTGGTTCGGATCCTGGCATCAATCCTCAATTGCGTATGATGATTGATAAAGCCAAATCAGCTAATATGCCTAATGATAATGTGAAAAGAGCTATTGCTAAAGGAAGTCAAAGTGGCGAAGGTGAAAATTATGAAGAAGTTACTTATGAAGGATATGGACCAAACGGAATTGCTGTTTTAGTACATGCATTAACTGATAATCGGAATCGGACAGGTACTAATGTTCGAGTTGCATTTAATAAAAATGGTGGTTCTTTGGGTGAAACAGGTTCGGTTAGTTATATGTTTGATCGTAAAGGTTATTTAGCGATTGAGCGAGCGGGTTTAGATGTTGATGAGGATACAATGTTAATGAGTGTTTTAGAAGCAGGTGGGGAAGAAATGGAAACCTCTGATGAAGTTTTTGAAATTTATACGGAGCCAGTTGATTTTGTATCGGTTCGAGATAGTTTGGAAGCGGAAGGTTATACTTTAGCTCAAGCAGAAATCACCATGATACCTCAAACAACTAATGAGTTACCGGCTGATAAAGCGACACAATTCCAACTAATGTTAGATAAATTAGAAGAAGACGATGACGTATCAGAAGTCTTTCACAACGCTGAAATATAAATAATAAAAGCTCACATTGGATGTCCAATGTGAGCTTTTATTATTTTATCCGTTTAAAAAAATTCATAAGCTATTTTTATTCACTGGTAGCTTGTTTGGTAAATCCTTCCCCAACAACACGTTGTACATCATTGATGATAAAGAATGCTTTTGGGTCATATTGATTCACGATTTTAGTAAGCTGTAATAATTGTTGACGATTGACAACTGTATACAGAATTTTACGATCCTGCTTTAAATAGTAACCTTGTCCATGGAAAATAGTAATACCACGTTCTAATTGTTCATCGATATCTTGAGCAATTTGTTCGTATTTATCTGAAATAATCGTAACTGATTTTTTCGGATTAAAGCCTTCTAAGATGAAATCCAATACTTTTGTGGAAATATAAAGAGAAACTACTGTAAAGAGCATTTTTTCTAAACCAATAATAAAGACTGAAGGAAGAACAACAATTAAGTCGAAAAATAACAATGCGTAGCTTGTGTTCCACCCTAGGTATTTGTTGGCTAATTTGGCCAAAATAGCACTTCCTGCTGTTGTTCCACCACCTAGCATGATTAACCCCATTCCTGCTCCCATCAAAGCACCAGCTGCCAATGCAGCAACAATCACCTCATCCGGTTTGAAAACAAAGACAGTCGTTACACGCAAGAAAAATGACATAAGGGCAACGGCAAAAATCGTTAAAAATACCGTTGATTTGTCTAAATACTTATAGCCAATTACTAGTAAAACACTGTTAAATAATAAGTTTGTTAAAGCTGGGGACCAAGAAAGTTGATAATAAAGCATCATCGTTAATCCTGTTACGCCACCTTCGCCAAGCTCGTTAGGCAAAGCAAACATATTCACTGCTACTGAAAAAATAAAAGCACCAAGAATAATTTTTAAATAGTTAGCAATCTTTTTTTTCGTCATGCTGATTTCACTCCTTTAAATGTTTCTACATGGTCAATTTAAACTGAAAATTACAAAAAATAAGACACTGCTTGCTCCTATAACAGGGCATTCAGAGTCTTTTTTCAAAAAAGTACTAAAACAAAATGTAATACGATTGGATTCCAATCTCTTCAACAAACAAATTACCTCAAAAGGTATTTATATCCTAAGAAAATATAACATAAATAAACTAGTTAGGCAAATGAATAAAATAGCAATTAGACACAAAATAAAAAATAAAAAAATAATGAGACTTTTTTGCATATAGTCTAGATAGGACGGACAAAGAGGGAGCTGAATGGATGGCGATTGAAGAATTGGCAACAACTATTTTAAAAGAAGCGGATATACGAGGAGTGAACGATATTCATATCTTACCAAAATCAACGGAATATCAATTGTTTTTTAGAGTGAGTGGTCAACTTTTATTGTGGCTAACAATCTCTTTGGAACAAGGAATTCGGTTGATTGCTTATTTCAAATTTTTATCGGATATGGATGTAGGTGAGAAGCGCTTTCCACAAACAAGTTCAAGTACGATGAAATTAGATGGAAAAGCTAAAGCGCTACGCTTTTCTACTATTACTGACTTCCATCATCAAGAATCTTTGGTTATCCGTTTGCTACACCAAGTTCAAAAACATACTTTGGAACAGACGGCTTATTTTCCAAGACAGATTAAAGAATTAGAGCAATTAATTAAAAGGAAAAGTGGCTTGCTTTTGTTTTCAGGGCCTGTGGGATCGGGTAAAACTACAACTATGTTTCAACTAATTAAGGAGTCATTAGTACATGAAGAGCGACAAGTTTTTACAGTAGAAGATCCAGTTGAGATTGAGGAACCACGATTTTTACAAACACAAGTTAATCAAAAGGCTGGAATTAGTTATGAGGCTTTATTAAAAGCTAGTTTAAGACATCATCCGGATATTATTGTTGTAGGTGAAATTCGTGATACAGAAACAGCTAAAATGGTTATTCGTGGTGCATTAACAGGGCATTTAGTGATTAGTAGTATTCATGCCAAAAATGCTAGTGGGGTTTTGAGTCGATTAGGTGAGTTAGGAATTTCTTTGAATCAATTGCAACAAACCCTCATAGGAATTGTTTCTCAAAAGTTAGTTCCGAGGCGATGTAGTCTATGTGAGGGGACGTGTCGATTATGTTGTACTCATTTATCTGTCTATGAAAAACGTTCAGTTCTTTACGAAATTACAACAGGAAGACAATTAGAAAAACTTGGACGACAAAAGGAGGTGGGGGTAGTAGCAGATCATCAACGAGGTTCTTTTAATTCTTATTTACGAAAGGCGTATAGTTATGGATTTATTACAGAAGATGGGTATCAAAAAAATCGGCTTTATTGAACCAATAAAAGAGTCAAAGCAAGCCTTTTTTCTTTCAAAATTAGCTGTTTTAGTTGAGGAGGGTTTTTCTTTAAAAGAAGCACTTAATTTTTTAATCCTCATCATGACGAAAGAAAAATATTGGTTGGAAAAAGTAGTGATAAGCTTAGAAAGTGGTCAAGAATTTTATCAAATATTGGCTGAGTTAGGTTTTTCAGAACGAATATCTGCTGAGATTTATTTAGCGCAAGTTCATGGGCAATTCAGTCAAGCGCTAGCTAATAGTGGCTTATATTTAGAAGCTAAATTAGAGCAAAGAAAGAAACTCAAACAATTATTGCACTACCCATTACTACTAGTTGTATTTATGTTAGGTATTTTGTTTGCCATGCGTTTGTTCTTACTTCCTTATTTTAGTCAACTATTTCAAAAAAATGATTCATTAACATCTATTTTAAGTCAGATTTCTATTGGCTTTATTTACTGTTTTCCGTATATTTTGGCTGGTATTGCTGCAGTTGGCATTAGTTTGAATGTTTATCTTAAACGACGATTTAAACATTATTCTGCTATTGCCAAAATTGATCTTTTATTAAAGATTGGCTTCTTAGATAAATTCATTAAATTATACTACACTTATTATTTTAGTTACGAATGGGCCCAATTATTTAAAAGCGGTCATAAAATGTTACGAATTATTCAGTTAATGAAAGAAAAAGAAACGACTAGACTAATGCAAGAAGTGGCTTTAAAAATGGAAGATGGGTTGAAAAATGGTCATGAATTTAATCAAATTATGGAACAATTTAATTTTTTTACACCAGAATTAGGTGCGATTATCTTTCATGGAGAGTTGACGAGTCAATTAGCCAGTGAATTAAGTTTGTATAGCGCAAGCTGTCAAAAAGAATTTGTTACTAGTATTGAAAAATTATTAGGATGGATTCAACCCGTTATCTTTTTTCTAGTAGCTTTTTTTATTCTATGTATTTATCTAGCGTTATTATTACCAATGTTTACGATGATGGAGGGAATTGTATGAAAATAAAACTGAAAAAAATACTCAAAAGCTCGGATGGTTTTACATTAATTGAAATGATTTTAGTACTTTTTGTCATATCTGTCTTACTTATATTAGTTATCCCTAATGTTGTACAGCAAAAAGATAAGATTGATAAACAAGGGGCGGAAGCTTTGACAACCGTGGTGGAAACACAGGTTGAACTTTATTTGCTAGATAATGATCCAGGAATTCAGGTGACATTTGAGAAATTAAAGGAAGGAAATTATTTAAAACAAAAGCAGGTAGACAATGCAAAACAAAAAGGAATTACAATCGAAAATAACCAAGTGCGATTAAAATGACTGTATGGAATAATCGCGGATTTACACTATTGGAAACATTATTGACCTTGTTTGTAGTAGTAATGTTAGTTGGCCTACCAAGTTTTATTGGAAGTCAAGTTCTAGAAAAAATGGAAAGTATCTTATTTTTAGAAGATTTTCAAAGTCATTTATTGGCTATTCAAAATTATGCTTTATTAATGAATGAAAAAACAGAGATGAAGATTCAGAAATCGGGTGAAGTTTAATATTCTAGTCCAACAAATGTAGCTAGTTCTATCAATAAGGTAATTTATTTTCCGGGAGGCATGAGAACAGAAGCTACTTACAAAATCGGCTATATAAAAGGCAGTGGCCGTCCAACAAATTTTCAAACAATTCAATTTAAAGATAGATACAAAATATATCGTTTTAAATTTCAGATGGGAAGTGGTCGTTATACTTTGGAAGAAGCTTCATAATCAAGAGGGCTATCTAGTTTTAGAAGGATTGGTGTCCTTTTTCTTAGTGACAGGCGCAGTATTTTTGTATTTTCCAATAGTTTTAAACTTATTACAGCATTTAGAAAGTGAAAAAGAATCTGTGGAAATAAACCGCAAGCTTTATGAAGAGGCGCAATTTGAAGTAGAGGCTATTCAGCAAAAGAATAGCAGTTATGAGAAAGGGTTAGAGCTATATGGTCAAGGAAACCAAGAAATTAGACGAATCTACCAAATATCTATTTTGGTGGAATAACACAAAGGGATTTACGCTATTAGAAGCCTTAGTTGCAACCTTTATTTTAATTCTATGTCTATCTTTATTAACTCTTTGTAGTCAAAATTATAAAAAAATAAAGCAACAAACCTTTGATAATAGGCAAATAGAGTGGCATTTATTTCTTAACCAGATAGAACACGAGTTAGCGGCAACTATTTGTACAACGATTGAACCTGAAAAAGTAAGCTTTAAATACAAAGAAGGTACTGAAAAAACAGGTGCTTTCTTTTACGAAAAATACAATCAAATGATTCGCCGTCGAACGACAAATGGTTCCGGAGGCCATCAACCTATTCTACTGAATGTTCAAACTTTAAATTTTTCAAAAAAAGCTTCATTCTTAGTGATAAAAGTAACATTTGCCAATGATGAATCTTATGAGGGGAAAATAAAAATTCAACTAGAAGAAGAGGGATGAGATGAATCAAAAAGGAGCTGTGTTACCATCAGTAATTCTATTTTTAGCATTAACGCTGGTGCTTGTTAGAGGGACAACAAGTATTTATCAAGGTCAGATGCGCCAGTTTATTGTATTGAATAATTATTATCAAGCCAAAACATTGGCGATAGTGGCAACCACTGAATTAGAAAGGAAGTTAAAACGACAAAAGCAGCCTCCTAAAAAAGTAACCATCGTGTATAATGTTGGAGAAGTTCACTTGCTGTGGAAAAATGAAAAAAGTTATTTCGTACAGGTGGTGTTAAAAAATCATTATGTTTCAGAAGAGGTTTATGTAGTTACTGAGGAAGTAATAAGTGAAACAAGGGTGAAGGATTAATAGGTATAAATAGTAGCAGATAGATAGGTGATTTCGCAAGAATTACTCTTATTCCCCTCGATAATTTATTTTACAAGATAGCCAATTGGGTATCTTGTTTTTTGCGTATTCTAGGTGATTATTCATTGTAATTCAAGAGATTTAAAGATATAATAAAATGAATGTCTAAATTTATTTTTAGAAGTGTCTTATTCCAAAAATAAATCGTGTGAAGGAGGAAGCAAAATGAGTCGAATTGATAAATTACGTAAAGGAATGCAACAACGTGGCTTGGATGCATTATTGGTAACAAGTCCTTATAATTTGCGTTATGTGTCTAATTTTACTGGGACAACTGGCTTAAGTATAATTACTTTGAATGAAGCTTACTTTGTCACAGATTTTAGATACACTGAACAAGTTGCAGAACAGGCCAAAGGGTTTACGATTGTGCAAAATTTTGGTCCTATCTATGATGAAGTTGTAAAAATTGTAACAGATCAAGAAATTGAAGCATTAGGCTTTGAACAAGATTTTGTGACGTTTAGTACCTTTGACATGCTTGAAGAAATTATTCCTGGAACAACTGATCTAGTTCCAGTATCAGGTTTAATTGAAGAATTACGTGAAATCAAAGAAGATAGTGAGATTGAAACAATTAGAAAAGCGTGTTCGATTTCAGATGCAGCCTTCAAGTATATTTTAGGTGTGATTAAACCAGGAATGTCAGAAATTGAAGTCGCTAATTTATTAGATTTTCATATGCGTAGCTTAGGTGCGACAGGGGTTTCTTTTGATACGATTGTAGCAAGTGGTTTGCGCTCAGCAATGCCTCATGGAGTTGCTAGTTCTAAATTAATTGAAACAGGTGATTTTGTTACACTAGATTTTGGTTGTTATTATGAAGGATATGTATCTGACATGACGAGAACCATAGCTGTTGGTGAACCTAGTGCGAAGCTTAAAGAAATTTATCAGATTACATTAGATGCACAATTACGTGTGATTGATGCAGCAAAACCAGGAATGACAGGCGTTGAATTAGATGCTGTAGCTCGTGACTATATTGCGTCAAAAGGTTATGGGACTGCATTTGGTCACTCTACTGGTCATGGGATTGGTCTAGAAATTCATGAAGGACCAAATGTTTCTAAGTTAGCGGACAAAGCATTTGTGGCTGGCAACGTGATTACTGATGAACCGGGAATTTATTTGCCAGGAATCGGTGGTGTGCGAATTGAAGATGACTTATTGATTACTGCCACTGGTAATGAAGTCTTAGTTCATTCACCAAAAGAATTGATTATTCTTTAAAAAAGAATAGAATCATTAAATTTTGACTAGTGAAAATAGAATTCAATAGTAACAAGCTTTAATAAATGGTACACTAGAACCATATATGCTAGACGATTTAGGAGGAAAATGAATGATATCAGTAAATGATTTTAAAACAGGTTTAACGATTGAGTTTGATGGTGGAATTTGGCGTGTCGTGGAATTCCAACACGTAAAACCAGGTAAAGGAGCAGCTTTTGTTCGCTCAAAACTTAAAAATTTACGTACAGGTGCTGCACAAGAAAAAACGTTCCGTGCTGGTGAAAAAGTTGGGAAAGCACAAATCGATAACCGTCGTATGCAATATTTATATGAAAGTGGTGGCGCTCATGTCTTTATGGACAGCGAAACTTACGATCAATTAGAATTACAAGAGTCTCAAATCGAAGATGAATTGAAATATTTAAAAGAGAATATGGAAGTTCAAATCATTATGTATGGTGCTGAAACATTAGGTGTTGAGTTGCCAAACACAGTTGAATTACGTGTTGAAGAAACTGATCCAGGAATTCGCGGTGATACATCTTCTGGAGGAACTAAACCTGCAAAAATGGAAACAGGCGTATATGTAAATGTACCTTTCTTTGTGAATGCAGATGATGTTTTAATCGTTAACACACAAGATGGTTCTTACGTATCAAGAGCCTAATTAATTTTAAATAGGAAATTGGAGGTCTACCTAATGGCTGAAGAAACAAAATTAACTTTACAAGATAACAAAACAAGTCTTGGCGAAATCGAAATTGCTCCAGAGGTAATTGAAGTGATTTCTGGAATTGCTGCTAGCAAAATAGATGGTGTTTATTCAATGCATGGAAACTTAACATCTGGAGTTGCTGAATTATTTGGACGCACAAGTCACAAAAAAGGTGTTCGTTTAGCAGTAGATGAAGATGGTTTAAAAGTAGATGTTTATTGCTTAATCAACTACGGAATTTCGGTTCCTAAAGTAGCAAGTGAGATGCAAGAAAAAATTCGTCAACAATTATTATTTATGACGGATATTGAATTAGCAGAAGTAAATATTCATGTAGTTGGGGTTGTTCCTGAAAAAGCACTTCCACAAGATTTATTAGACTTAGATTTAGATGATGAAGAAGAAGATGGTGAAGATGCGTGAGTTTAACAAGACGCGATATTAGAGAAAAAGCACTGCAAGCTTTATTCCAAATGTCAGCTAATGAAGATTTATCGATAGATCAAGCAATTCAACAAGCTTTAACAAGTGAAGATGAATTACTTGATGAGGTAGAAATTGTTGCTGTTCCTAAGTATTTGGAATTAGTAGTAACAGGCGTGCTACAAAATCAAGCGACAATTGACGAAAAAATTCAAGCAAACCTTGAAAATTGGTCAATGAAGCGTCTTGCTAAAACAGACTTAATTATCATGCGTATTGCAATTTTTGAAATGCTTTATGTAACAGATGTACCTGGTCGTGTTGCCTTGAATGAGGCATTAGAAATTACCAAACTTTATAGTGATGAAAAATCACGTAAATTTGTGAATGGTGTTTTAGCAAAAGTAGTCGATGAAGAAAATTAAGTTGAACAAAAAATAAAAAGAGGCTGAATAGCCTCTTTTTTGCAGCCAATTATTAAAGTTCGTTTTTAGAGGTTTTTATGTCGATATTCAGCTTTGTTTCATGGAAAAATAGGGTTTTAACGAATTATAATATTTTTTTATAGAATAATGTTATTATTTTTAGCTTGATGACTATTTCCTAAGCGTCGCTTATGTTAGAATAGAAACTGTATCAAACGAACTAATAATTGAGGAGTGGTTTTAGGTGAGCGCAATAATTATGGATGGTAAAGGTTTAGCAGATGAAATGCAAATTGAAATGATTGAAGCAGTTCAGGAGTTAAAGAAAAATGGAATTACTCCAGGTTTAGTTGTTTTATTAGTTGGTGAAAATCCGGCTAGCCAAACATATGTAAAAAATAAAGAAAAACGTGCAGTTGCACTTGGCTTTCATTCTTTAGTAAAACGTCTACCAGCAACAATTTCAGAGGCAGATTTATTGAAAGAAATTGACCATTACAATCAAGATAATGATTTTCATGGTATCTTAGTTCAATTACCACTTCCTGCTCATATAGATTCAGAAAAAGTTTTAAATGCAATTGATTCAACTAAGGATGTTGATGGTTTTCACCCAGTAAACATGGGGAAATTATTAATTGGCAAACCAGATATGATTCCTTGTACGCCATATGGTATTATGAAGATATTCGCTCGTTATCAAATTGATTTGGCGGGGAAAAATGCAGTAATTATTGGTCGTAGTAATATTGTTGGGAAACCAATGGCCCAACTGCTATTAATGGAAGATGCAACAGTGACAATTGCTCACTCTAAAACAGCCAATTTAGCTGAATTAGCAAGAACAGCTGACATTTTAGTTGTTGCAATTGGACGAGGTCATTTTGTTACAAAAGAATTTATCAAACCTGGCGCTGTTGTAATTGATGTTGGTATGAACCGTGATGAGAATGGAAAGCTAATTGGTGATGTAGCCTCAGCCGAAGTAGCGGAAATTGCCGGTTATTTAACACCTGTTCCAAAAGGCGTCGGTCCTATGACGATTACGATGTTATTATATCAAACAATAAAAAGTGCTGAAACAGCCTTAAGTTAGTTTTGAAAAGGAGGGGATTTTTTGTCATCTGAATACTTAACAGTGACAGCTTTGACAAAATATTTAAAGCGCAAATTTGATGTTGATCCTTATTTAGAGCGTGTCTATTTAACAGGAGAAATATCGAATTTTAGAATGCGTCCAAATGCCCATCAATATTTTAGTTTGAAAGATAATCAAGCCAAGATTTCAGCCTTGATGTTTAAAGGTGCGTTTCAAAAATTAAAATTCACTCCGGAAGAAGGAATGAAAGTTTTAGTTATTGGACGAATTTCGCTTTATGAAGCCAGCGGCAACTATCAAATCTATGTAGAACATATGGAACCTGATGGTGTTGGTGCTTTGTATCAGGCGCTTGAAGAAATGAAGAAAAAGTTACAACAAGAAGGATTATTTAATGCACCCAAGCAATTGATTTCGACTTTTCCTAAGCGTATTGCGGTTATCACTAGTCCTAGTGGTGCCGTCGTTCGAGATATTATGACAACGGTAAAACGTCGTTATCCCATCGTTCAACTAGTTATCTTTCCAACTCTAGTCCAAGGAGATCGTGCTGCAGATGATATCGTTCGCAGTATTCATTTGGTAGAAGAGCAAGGGAATTTTGATACAATGATTATTGCTCGTGGCGGTGGATCGATTGAAGATCTATGGCCATTTAATGAAGAGAAAGTCGCTCGTGCGATTTTTGAAGCGACGACACCAAGTATCTCTTCTGTGGGGCATGAAACAGATATTACAATTGCTGATTTAGTAGCTGATGTTCGGGCCGCAACTCCAACAGCTGCGGCCGAGTTATCGGTACCGCTACTATCAGATGAACTTTTAAAAATAGAACAATTACGGATGCGCTTGTTGCAAAGCTATACTAGCAAGCTCAATGTATTGAATCAACGATTAAATCATAGCTTAAGTTCTTATATTTTTCGTCAACCTGAACGTTTATATGAAGGCTATGCTCAAAACTTAGACTTGGTTTCTCAACGTTTAATGCGTAGTTTAACACAGCGAATCAGTGATCAAAGTAACTATCTAGATGTATTAAATGCCAAATTAAAAGCGAATAATCCACAACAAATGGTGAAACAAAAAAGAACAGACATTGAGACATTGACCATGCAATTAACCAATCAAATGGAACGCTATATGTCGGATAAAACAAAGGCTATTGATACGATGATGCAATCTTTAGATTATTTAAGTCCATTAAAAATTATGGATCGTGGTTATAGTTACGTAACAAAAGAAAATGAAGTGATTAAAGCTGCCAAACAAGTTGAGTTAGACGATACATTGCATATTCATTTAGGCACGGGTCATCTTGAGGCAAAAGTAATCAAGAAAGTGGAGGAAAGTTAAATGAGTGCAAAAGCAAAGATTAAATTTGAAGAAGCTATGCAACAACTAGAAGAAATTGTGACGAATTTAGAACGTGGTGATGTTCCTTTAGAAGAAGCGTTGGAGCAATTTCAAAAAGGTGTTGGTTTAAGCAAACTATGTAAAGAAACTTTACAAAATGCTGAAGAAACATTAACCAAAATGGTAGATGAAAATGGTGAAGAACAACTTTTTGAAGATGCTAACGAGTGAGTAGGGACGTGAACATGGAGATGACTTTAGATCAATTTAAAATGACTATGCTACCAAAGCTAGAAGAAACATTAAAACAACAATTAGCTGAAAATATGCCAGCAGATTCAACCTTATACCAAGCAATGAATTATTCGGTAGAAGCTGGCGGCAAAAGAATTCGTCCCTTATTATTATTAGCGACAATTCAAGTTTTATCAGGCAATGTTGAAAGTGGTTTGTTAGTCGCTACAGCTTTAGAGTATATTCATACTTATTCCCTAATTCATGATGATTTACCAGCAATGGACGATGACGCATTACGTCGAGGAAAGCCGACGAATCATATTGTTTATGGAGAAGCTTTGGCTATTTTAGCTGGAGATGGTTTATTGACGTATGCTTTTGAATTGGTTGGGGAAAGCCCCTTCTTGACAAACCAACAGAGGGTTAAGTTAGTTGTAGCCTTAGCCAAGGCAGCTGGACCGACTGGAATGGTCTTAGGACAAGTTGCTGATATAGAAGGAGAAGATCAACAACTTCCACTATCAGAATTACAAAAAGTACACCAGAAAAAAACAGGTGAATTATTAAAATTTGCCGCATATGCTGGAGCAGTTATTGCTAATGCAGATACAGCAACAGAAAAAAGTTTAGTTGAATTTGCAAGTCATATTGGTTTAGCCTTTCAAATTCGTGATGATATTCTAGATGTCATTGGAACAACGGCTGAATTAGGTAAAGAAACAGGAATGGACACGATTCATCAGAAGAGTACCTATCCTAATTTATTAACTCTAGATGGAGCGAAAGAAGCCTTAAATTTAGAATTAAATTTGGCTAGAAAAAGTATAATTGAATTAGAACAAACATTAGCAATTGATACTAGTTTATTAAGTGGCTTTATTGAACTATTAGAGATTTAAACAGAAAGATAGGCGATTTCGTGAAAAAAGAACGTGTAGATGTCCTTTTAGTAGAACAAGGTTTATTTGAAACCCGTGAAAAGGCGAAAAGAGCCATCATGGCAGGTCAAATTTATAATCAAAATGAAGAACGCCTTGATAAACCAGGGGAAAAAATTTCCATTGAAACAATATTAAAAATTAAAGGTGAAACTTTGCGTTATGTTAGTCGTGGTGGGTTAAAATTAGAAAAAGCATTAAATGTTTTTGATGTAGTTGTTGAAGATAAAATTTTATTGGATATTGGGTCTTCTACAGGTGGATTTACGGATGCCGCTTTGCAGAATGGTGCAAAAATGAGCTATGCTTTAGATGTAGGCTATAATCAGCTAGCTTGGAAATTACGTCAAGATCCTCGTGTTGAAGTGATGGAACGCGTGAATTTCCGCCACAGCAAGCCAGAAGACTTTACAAAAGGACAGCCGACAATTGCTTCCATTGATGTTTCTTTTATTTCGTTGCGTTTAATTTTGCCAGTTTTAAAAGAAATACTAGCACCAGGTGGCGATGTTATTGCCTTGATTAAACCGCAGTTTGAAGCTGGACGTGAAGGTGTTGGGAAAAAAGGAATTGTTCGTGATCCGGCAGTTCATAAACAAGTGCTTGAAGACATGCTCAATTTTGTAATCGGAATTGGCTATGATGTGATGGCGTTAGATTATTCACCAATTACAGGTGGTGAAGGAAATATTGAATTTTTGATGCACTTAAAATGGAATAAAAAAACAACTGGAACGATTGTTTATACAGTAAATATTGATTCAACTTTAGCGAGTGCATATGATAAGTTAAAAAATAAATAAACAAAAGCAAAGCATTTTATCTTTTTATAGATAGAGTGTTTTTTGTATAAACTAACGATAGGTGATAGATATAAAGAACACTTCTTGCTGGCTTTACTATTATTTTTTAAATGAATTTTGATAAAAGATCATTTTTTATGGCTTAGTTCTTTTCTATATATCGAAAATACGGTATGATAGTAGTAATAAATGTATAAATATCCTGTTTTTTAGAAAATGAGGTGTAATCATGAAAAAGAAAGAAAGACATCAACTGTTAAAAGAGTTAATTCAAGAGCACGTAATTGAAAAACAAGAGGACTTTGTTCGGATATTGGAAGAGAGAGGAATTGAAGTCACTCAGGCCACTATTTCGAGAGATATTAAAGAGCTTTTTTTAGTGAAAGTTCCTGCGCAAACAGGCGGATATCGTTACAGTTTACCACCAGATGTTCAATTTGATACTGCTAAAAAATTAGAGCGCTTAATTAAGGATGCATTTGTTTCGATTGATTACCAAGATTATTTCTTAGTTTTAAAGACCATTCCTGGGAATGCCTACGCACTAGGGAAATTAATTGAATCTTCAAGTTTTGATGGCGTATTTGGTACAATTGCTGGTGATGATACGATTTTAATTATTTGTCACAATGCAACAGCAGCATTACAATTACAAGAACATATTTTAAGTTTAGTTTAAAGTGAATTTATTTAGTAATTTTTGACATTAAATGCAGATACTAAATAAGAGTGGCTAGATAAATAAAAAGAGGTGAATCAACTTGCTACAAGAGTTGGCAATTAAGAATTTTGCGATTATCCACGACTTAGCTTTAAGCTTTGATAATGGGATGACTGTTTTAACTGGGGAAACTGGTGCAGGTAAATCAATTATTATTGATGCGGTAGGTTTGCTTGCTGGTGGTCGAGCCTCTACTGATTTTATTCGCCACGGTGAGAATAAATGTGTATTGGAAGGCTTATTTAGTTTAGATAAAAATGCGATTACTTTTGAGTTACTTAAAGAGTATGATATTGATTTTGAGGATCAGACAGTATTAATTCAACGGTATATTCATCGTAATGGAAAAAATGTTTGTCGCATAAATGGTCGATTAGTAAATATTGCAACTCTTCGCCTAATTGGTGAAACAATGATTGACATTCATGGTCAAAATGAACATCAAGAATTAATGAATCCAGATCGTCATATAGAAATGTTGGATCAATTTGGGGATCGTGAATTGACTCAATTACTAATTGCATATCAAGAGACATTCAGTGACTATCAAAAGGCTAAAAAAGCCTATGATAAGTGGCAAAATAGCGAACAAGAGCTGGCACAACGAATGGACATGTTAGCTTACCAAACAAACGATATTGAGTTAGCTGAATTAATTATCGGTGAAGAAGAGCAATTGATTGAAGAGAAGAATTTACTAGTCAACTATCAACGAATTGTTGGAGCTTTGTCAATAAGCTATGATGCGTTACAAGGTGAAGAAGGAAGTGGTGTTGATTTAATAGGCACTGCTATGACTGAAATGAGTACAATCGAGTCCTTAGACGATCAGTACAAACAAATTTCAGAAACAATTGCAAATAGCTATTTTCAATTGCAAGAAGCGGCCAGTGATATCTTAAAAGAAATGGATCAATTGGCGTATGATGAAGAACGGTTAAATGAAATTGAAAAGCGTTTGGATTTTATTCAGCAATTGAAACGCAAGTATGGCGAAAGCGTATCTGACATTATGGATTACTATGAAAAAATTATGATTGAATTGGATCAAATTCAAAATCGCGAAGGACATATGAATCAACTAATTAGTCAACTTGGAAGTTTAGCAACTATCTTAACAGATCAAGGCCAAGCTTTAACCGCTAAACGTAAACAAGTTGCCAAATTATTAGAAAAAGAAATTCATGAACAATTGAAAGAACTCTATATGGAAAAAGTAATCTTTGAAGTAAAATTCAGTACAACTTCTGAAGCTGATTCAATGATGAATTTCCGAAAAGATGGACAAGATACAATTGAATTTTATATTGCGACGAACCCAGGAGAACCATTGAAACCTTTAGCTAAAGTAGCTTCAGGTGGAGAGTTATCTCGGATGATGTTAGCGATGAAAACAATTTTCTCTAAATCTCAAGGGATTACAAGTATTATTTTTGATGAAGTCGATACAGGTGTAAGTGGTCGAGTAGCTCAAGCTATTGCCAATAAGATTTATTTAGTAGCTGTTCACTCACAAGTGCTATGTATTACGCATTTGCCACAAGTTGCAGCGATGGCGGACCATCATTTGTTTATTTCTAAAACACAAGTAGAAGAACGAACGGAAACCCATGTAACCCTATTAAAACAATCAGAAAAAATTCAAGAGATTGCTAGGATGTTAGCTGGAACTGAAATTACAAAGCTAACCTTAAAACATGGGAAAGAGTTATTAGATTTAGCTAAAACAGAAAAAGCTAAATATGCACTTAATGACCAATAAGAAAGAATTGATTGAAATCAACTGCCCTTGATTTTAATCAATTTTTTTAATTCAATTATTTGAAAATTCTTGAAAATAAAAAATATTACATAAAAATGACAAAAATGTGACGAAACCTATATGAATTCTAAAATTCTTTAAAATAGGGTATAAGATGATTTAGAAAATCGGTATACTAATATTAAGCGCTTTAACTCTAAGAATTGGAAAATAGAGTTAAAGTATTAAGGAGGATGAAGAATGAAGAAAAAATGGATGATTGGGATTGTCATTGGTATAGTTGCGATTGTGGGAATCACAGTGGCAATTAATATGGCACAACCAAAACAAAACATATCGAAAGAACCAAAGGATGATGGAATTGAGTATTTTACCCTCCCAGATGTAGATCAAGTTTATATTAATGGAGTTGTGACTCCAGACCAAACTGAAGCTTTTACAATGAAAGAAAATTTAGACTCTAATCCTGAAATTAAAGTAAATAATGGAGATGTGGTAGAAGCAGATACGGTATTATTTACTTATGAAGATAAAGCTGTTACAAAAGAAATGGAAGAGGGCAATCGTGGAATTAACAAAGGCTACACTCAAAGAGGCAATGCAATTGTTAAACGAGATCGTGATTTAGCAAATGTTAAAGCCGAAACAGCTACTAATCCTGAAACTGGTGAAACTGTAACTAGCGATACAACAGCAGCAAAGAATGATATTCGTAATGCAGCTCAAGATACGATTGACTCAATTGATCAAGATATTCAATCATTAAATGATCAAGTTGTTGCTTTAGCAGAAAAACAATATACAAGTGTAACCGCTAAATTTAAAGGTCGTGTATCAATTCCAGAAGTCAAAGAAGCGAATGCACCTGTCTTGCGCTTAACGTCTGAAGGTTTTTATATCGCTGGAAAAGTAAATGAAAAAGATTTATCAAAAATTAAATTAGACCAAAAAGCAGATATCAAAGTAGTTTCAAATGGAAATACAGCTACTGGTAAAATTGCTTTTATTGATGATAACCCGCCAGATGTTTCTGCAAATGATGCTGAAGGTGGTGGTATGGGAGGATCAACCGGAATGTCCTCTTATCTAGTTAAGGTATCTTTGGATTCCTTAGAAGGAATTAAAAATGGCTATCATGTTCAGTCAACAATCAATTTAAGTAACGAATTAGTGAAGATTCCAACTGAAGCAATTCATGAAGATGGGGATAAAAAATACGTTTTAGTGAACGATTTTGGTTCAGTTATTCGTCGTGAGGTTGTTCTAGGTGAAGTAGAAGGTAAAAACACTACCGTTCAATCAGGTCTTGAATCAGCAGATAAAATTATTGTTTCTTCTAAGAAAGAAGTTAAAGAAGGCGATATTTTAGAAAATAATGATTCCACTGGTGAACAAGGTGGAGGAGTAGAATCTAAATAAAGGGGCGCAATGATATGACAGAATTAAATGAAAAAGCGCCTTTGATTGATTTGAAAAACATCAATAAATACTTTCCGATGGGAAAAGAAAAACTCCATGTTTTAAAGTCGTTGGATTTAACGATTGAAGAAGGGGAGTTTATTATGATTATGGGGAAATCTGGAAGTGGGAAAACTACTTTAATGAACATTATAGGATTCCTTGATCGTATTTCAGATGGAAGTTATTTATTCAAAGGCAAAGATGTTTCAACACTTTCAGAAAATAAAAAGTCTGAATATCGTAATGAATTTTTTGGATTTGTTTTTCAACAATTTTTCTTAATTGATTCTTTAAATGTTTTACAGAACGTTGAATTGCCAATGGTTTATCAAGGTGTTACAAAAAGCAGTGAAAAACATGAAAAGGCAAAAAAATATTTAGAGATTGTTGGTTTAAGCTCAAAACTAAAATCTAAAGCCTCTGAATTATCAGGAGGGCAACAGCAACGGGTAGCAATCGCGAGAGCGTTAGTTAATGATCCATTATTGATTATGGCAGATGAACCTACTGGGGCCTTAGATAGTGAAACAGGCAAAGAAATTATGGAAACACTAAAAGCATTAAATGAAGAGGGAAAAACGATTGTAATGGTTACTCATGATGAAGACATGACGAAATATGCCACTCGAGTTGTGCGTATGAAGGATGGTATTTTTGTTGAGGAAGAGGTGCCCTTATGATTTTAAATATTTTCATTAGTACATTTTTGAGTTTGAAGGCCCATAAATTACGCGTATTTCTGACAATGGTTGGAATTATTATTGGGATTACTTCAGTTGTAACCATCTCTACTTTAGGAGAAGGGATGAAAAGACAAGTTCTAGCGACAACAGATTCTACTAATGCTAGTAATGTTAAAATTATTTATAGTATGGAGCAAGAAGATGCATCTGGAATGGGCTATATTGAGTATCAGGACAGTGATTTTAATTTCTCAATGGTTGATTTAAAAAAAGTAAAAGACATTAAAGGTTT